>CALLVV010000049.1 GCA_938012815.1 uncultured Propionibacteriaceae bacterium | reverse complement strand
CGTCCTCCATGAAATAGCGCTCCGAGTTGGGCGCGACCTTGGATAGGCAGGGGGTGACGCGGGAAATGGCATCGATGTCATCCTGGTCGAAATCCACCCCGGCCTCCTGGGCTGCGGCCAGCAGATGCAGGACGGTGTTGGTGGATCCCCCCATCGCAACATCCAGGCGCATGGCATTGCTGAACGCCGATTTCGTGGCGATTGACAGGGGCAGGACGGAGGCGTCGTCCTCGTCATACCAGCGGCGGCACAGGTCGACGACGAGCCGTCCCGCGTTGACGAACAGGTCTCGGCGGGCCGCGGCGGTGGCGAGGGTGGAACCGTTGCCGGGCTGGGCCAGCCCGATCGCCTCCAGCAGGCAGTTCATGGAGTTCGCGGTGAACATCCCGGAACACGAACCGCAGGTCGGGCAGGCGCTGGCCTCGATACGCCACAGTTCTTCGTCACTGACGTCCGGGTCGACAGCCGCGGTCATCGCGTTGATGAGATCGAGGGAGGTGACGGCCTGGCCGTCGCGGATGATGGCCTTGCCCGCCTCCATGGGCCCGCCGGAGACGAACACCGTGGGGATGTTGAGCCGGAGCGCGGCCAGCAGCATCCCCGGGGTGATCTTGTCGCAGTTGGAGATGCACACCAGAGCGTCGGCGCAGTGGGCGTTGACCATGTACTCGACCGCATCGGCGATCAGTTCACGGCTCGGCAGCGAGTACAGCATCCCGTCGTGCCCCATGGCGATGCCATCATCGATGGCTATGGTGTTGAACTCGCGGCCGATGGCTCCGGCCTGTCTGATGGACTCCGAGACGAGTTTTCCCGTGTCGCGCAGGTGGACGTGACCGGGAACGAATTGGGTGAAGGAGTTCGCGACCGCAATGATGGGTTTGCCGAATTCGGAGTCGGTGATGCCCGTGGCGCGCCAAAGCGCGCGGGCGCCGGCCATGTTGCGGCCGTGGGTGGACGTGCGGGAACGAAGCGCGGGCATGTCTCTCCTTCATGCGTCGAACCCGCTCAGTTTACGAGGTTCCGGGGACGGGACCGGAGCACTGCGTGTTTCGTGGACAGTGACGAGAACCCGGCCCGGTCGAACACCCCGGCAGAACCTGTGGCGCGCCGTCACCAAGGCACGGTGACAGGCCCGGGAACCCGTCACCGGATGCCCGGCTAGGAGGAGACCACATTCTGGATGGCCTGGGTCATTCCGTCCGGGCTCAGGACCCCGACGTGCCGTTGCTGCACCACGCCCCCGGCGTCGACGAAGTAGTGCGACGGCACCCCCATGATTCCGTAGGCCGCAGAGATCTGCTGGTCCTGGTCCACGACCTCCGGAAAGTCGTTTCCGACGCGTTTCGAGTAGTCGCTCACCGTGTTCCGGCTCTCGCCGACGTAGATCACGACGACCCGGACCGCATCCCCCCGGGATGCGACGACGCCCTGGATGTCCGGGATCTCCGTGCGGCAGCCCGTGCACCACGTGGCCATGAACACCAGCCACACCGGTTTACCACGCAGCTCCTCCAGCGAGACCGGTGTCCCGTTGATGTCGGTCGCGGTGAAGCCCGGAGCGCTGTCCCCCGCAGTGGGGGGTTGCTGCACTCCGGCAACATCCACCTGGGATATGGCCTCGTTTTCGGCCCGGGTTGGGTCCTGGTCACCCGGTTTCACCACCCACCAAGCGGCAATCGCGATGGCAAAGGCCGTCACCAGCACCACCGCGGCCTGGCCGAAATTCGAGGAACGCAGCCTCGCCCGCCAGGCCGGTTCCTTCCTGGGGGACCGGTTCGGTTTCGGGGCAGGTTCGTCGACCTCCAGGAACTCGGCAACCTCGTCGTCATCAGGTGTAGGCATGCAGTCCTCCGAAGAACAGGTTACCGAGATAGGTGAACACCACGGCCACGAAGGCCAGCACCAGCAGCCACGCCGATTTCTTGCCGCGCCAGCTCCTGGTCACCCTGGCGTGCAGATAGGCCCCGTAGATCAGCCAGGTGACCAGGGCCGCCGTTTCCTTCGGATCCCAGCCCCAGTACCGGCCCCATGCGACATTGCCCCAGATGGAGCCGAGGATGAGCATGAGGGTGAGCATCGGGAAGGTGACGACGGTGGCCTTGTAGCCAAGTTCGTCGAGGGACTCTCGGCTCGGCCACCCTTTCCACTTCACGTGCGGCGCCAGCAGATACATCACGGCCGCCGCGAAGGCCACCAGTGCGGCTCCGTACCCGAGCGACGCGGTTACCACGTGCAGCGTCAGCAACGGCGAGTTCTGCAGCGCAGGCATCAACGGGTTCGGCCTGTACGACATGGTGGAGGCGTAGATGAGCATGGCCAGGATCACCGGCAGGGTGATCACCGACATCATCCGGATCCGGTACCGCCACTCGAAGTAGACCTGCGCCAGGAGCATGCCCCAGGAGAAGGCGATGGCGAACTCGTAGTGGCTCGAGAAGGGCGCGTGCCCAGTGGCGATCATCCGGGTGATCAACACACCCGTCATCAGCAGCAGGGCAAGCTGGGTGGACTTCGCGGCCCACCACGCCACCGTGAAACGGCGCAACGGCGCACGCCGCAGGCCACCCGTGACCTTGATCTCCCTTTCGCCCTCACCGACAATCACCCCGTCCGACGAGGCGGCGGTCGAGGTTCTCGCCATCCTCGCCGCGAGGACCGCGCCGAGATAGGCGATGGTGGAGACGACCACAAGCGTCGTCGCTATGAGCAAAAGGGCTTGGGAATACTCGATCATCGTTGATCTCCCTTCTTCGTGGCGCTGGCCAGTTGGGTACTGACGCGTTCTACCATGTCCGTGACGAAACGCGTGAACCCGGAGTCACGCCGGTCCGGGGAGGCCATCTGCACCAGGGTTCCTTCCTCGGTCTCGCTCACCCGCACCCACAGGCGCTGGTGGCGGAAAAACATCGTCATGCAGGTGCCGACGACCAGCAGGGCGAACCCGGCCCACACGATCCCCGTCCCGGGATCGCTTCTCAGGATCATTCCCGTGAACTGTTGCTCGCGTTGGAACGTGAAAGAGTAATCCCCGACGGAGGTCGCGACCCCCATGTCGATCACGGTCGAGGCCAGAGGGGCAGACTTCTCGCCCTTGCGCAGCTGGACCCTCACCTGACCGGGTGCGATGCCCATCCCCGCCTGTCCGGAGGCCGGACTACTCACGTACATCACGGTTTGATCCGGCAGGGTGACGTGCCCGTAGTTGAAGGCCTTGTCCTGCGTGGTCCACTCCAGCGGCACCCCGCCTTCGAAGACCGTCGCCCCGGACGCGTCCGTCACGCGCATCACCGCCGCGACCCCGAAATAGGCCTGGTGGAACATAAACCCGGCGTGGCTGAGCGGACTGTTGACCCTGACCTCCTGCTGCGCCACAGTCTCGTCGCCATCGCGCAGTACCAGGTCCGCGACGTAATCCTTCGGGGCCCCGTTGTCGTAGTAGGTGTCGCGGAAGCCCGTCGCCTCGGCCACCAGACCGGTGCCGTGCCCTACCTCGCGGGGATACCCGATGGTCAAGGCGAACCGTTCGTCACGGAACCCGGTGAACGAGGAGACGACGAAACCCGCCATGATGACGACGAACGCCGCGTGCGCCAACACGGTGCCGAACGGCATCCAGGCGTTGCGGTCCAGGTAGGCACCCCGGCCCCGCCCCGGCTCCCTGTCTTCGCGGATGACCCGCAAACCGTGGCGGCGGGCATCGGCGACGATCACATCCAGCGCGTCGTCCGGTTCCCGCGAGGTGATGAACCGGGTACGGAGCCCGGCGACGTCGAAGAACCTGGGCTTCACACGGACATGGGGGTGGCGGGCCGCCTTCCAGATGACGGGAATCCGGTGCGTGGTGCAGGCGATGATCGAGACGGCCAGCAGCCCCATCACGACGAGGAAAGGTATGGAGGAGAACATCGAGAAGAAACCAAGGGCGTCGAGGATCGATGTCCAGCCACCGGTGCCGCCGCGCACCTTGTCGAGCCAGGCGGCCTGCCGCTCCGGATCGCCCACGATGTTCGACGGCTTCTGCGGCAGCAGCACCCCGATGAGCGACAACAACCCGGTCAGCAGGATCAGGACGAGCCCGAAGGCCTTGTTGTAGAACAGCGCATAGATCGCGTGCAGGAACCGGCCGGGCGAGAGGTCGAGGGCCTCGTCCGGTCCGTCGGTGGTTCCCGTTCGACGGGGTGTGCCATCACTCATCAGTCACCTCTAGATTCCAAACACGGGGATCAGCCCGGCCAGCGACGCGAACAGGTTGGTGATCATGAGGAAACCGACCACCACCAGAAGCCCCCCGGTCGCCAAGGACACCGCCACGTGGTGCCTGGCGAACCAGTCGAAACGCCGCGTGACCTCGGCCGATCCGAGGGCGACCGCGACGATGGGCAGGCCGAGGCCCAAGCAGTACGCGGTCATCAGGAGCATCCCCGACCACGCGGTGGAGCTGACGGTGGCCAGAGTGAGGATGCCGCTAAGCACCGGGCCGATGCAAGGCGTCCACCCGGCCCCGAAGACCACCCCCATGAGCCCCGCGCGCCACATGGACGTGGTCCCGCCCCCGGCGGGCAGCCGGCCCCTCGCCAGCCTGTCGAGTACGGGGAGCCGCAGGATCCCGGCGACGTGCAGCCCCATGAATACCAGCACCGCTCCCCCAAGGATCCGGGCGTGGACGGCGTAGGGCCCCAAGGATCTGCCCAGCAACCCCAGCGACGCCCACAGGGCGATGAATACAACGGAGAACCCGGCGACGAAGGCCAGCGAGTTCCCGAGCGCGACGCGCCGGTCCACCCGCCCGGGCCCGGAGCCGACGAGCTGACCGACGAAGACCGGAACGATGGGCAGGAAACAGGGGGATGCGAAGGACACGATCCCCGCGAGGAGGGCCACCGGAATCGTCAGCTCCATTCTCTCAGCTCCCGGAGCTCGTGGCCGCCGTGGGAGTGGCCAAGGAGTTGAGATGGGTGGTGACCTCCTTGGCCA
>CALLVV010000048.1 GCA_938012815.1 uncultured Propionibacteriaceae bacterium | reverse complement strand
AGAACCCCCTCAAAGTACTCCAACACCTCCGAAGAGACGGCCTCACCCACCCCCAGCGGGCCACCCTCATCCTCGAAGAACTCCTGAAGCTGCTCCTCCACCCAGCCCGGGTCACTGCGTAGTTCAACCATGACCACACACTACCGGCCAGATACACACCACCACAGAAAAACCAAGAAACCATCTGGAGTGCTACACGTTTCGTGGGCAGTGACGAAACGTGTAGCACTCCAACCCCTGTACACGGCTTCGAATCACGCTGCGTTTCTCGGGGCGAGAACCCACCACCCAGCTGATCTGCTTTTGTTGGAGGGTTTGATGGGAACACTGCCCCCTGCTGCGCTTCTCCTCAGCGGACAGCCCGGCCTCCCAGGCCTATGACGGCTCTTCTCGCAACTGTGCCGCCCATCTGATTGTTCGTTCCTTCACCGTCTCCAGGTCATCGGCCGAGGCCCCGCACGAGACCACGTCCCGGTGCGTGATGCGCCGTACGGCATCGAGTTGGGTCGCGAACATTCCGATCTCGAAACCAGCATCTCGCTGCGCTGCCGCGGCAATCAGTTCATCGTTGGTGAACACACCTGCCCTGCGGATGGCATCGACGCCGTTGAGCGCGATCCGGGTCACCTCCCGTTGCGCATCACTCCCGAGGCTCACACGGCCGCCTGGCGCAGCCCAGGGAAGCGTTCCTCCCACAGTTCCCGGACACGCCGAGGAAGCAGCAGCTCATCCCAGACCTCGATCAGCCGGGCCCGGTTGAGCACCGCCGTATGGTCCGCGACGGTGCCCTCGGACAGCACTGCACGGTAGGCGATCCCCACACCGCCGGGCTCATCAAGGTCGACACGCCCGTCCCCCGGCGCCCACAGCACCGAATGGCGCAACTCGACGACTCCCCCGACGGGACCCCGCAACTCATCCAGGCTTCCGGGCACCTCGTAGGGCTTGACGTCCCGGAAATACACCCGCGCTTCGTTCGTCATCCCGTCTCCTCACGCCCAACCTACCCGCTCGCCTGAAACAGTCGCAGGTGCGAACCGCCGGTTTCCGTGGCCAACCCCTCACGCGATCCTGCGCAGGATGCCCTTCAGGTCGTCGGGCGAGGGCGCCACCGGGGTGGTCGTGGTGCAGCCATCGGCGAGGGCCACGGCCACCAGGCCGTCCTCGTCGCGACGCAGGTCGGAAGAGGCGACCTCCAGGTCGCTCAGCCGCGACGGGATGCCCAGCCTCGACCTCAACCGTTCGACCGCACCGATCAGCGACGTCACCGCCGCCCGGCCCCTCGCCGAGGGTTGCAGCAGCCTGCCCAGGCGGGCGTAGCGTTCGGCGGCGCGGTCGCTGCGGGCGGCGTTGAACTCGATGACGTGCGGCAGCAGCAGCGCGTTCAACCGTCCGTGCGCGATCGGGTAGCGGCCACCCAGCGCGTGCGCCAGCGAATGGACGATACCCAGGCCGACGTTGTCGAAGGCCATCGCAGCCATGCAGGACGCGTTGTGCATGTGGGAGCGGGCCTCCAGGTCGTCGCCGTGGGTGTAGCAGCGTTCCAGGTTCCCGAACACCAGCTCGACGGCCTTCTCCGCCAGCGCGTCGGAGAAGTCGCAGGCCTCCAACGCCACGTACGCCTCCGTGGCGTGGGTGAGCACGTCCATGCCGGAGTCGGCGGTGATGTGCGGCGGCACCCCGACCACGGCCTCCGGGTCCAGAATGGCCAGCCCCGCCACCAGCTCGCTGGAGGCGATCGGGACCTTCGTGTGCGTCTGTTCGTCGGTGACCACGGCGAACGACGTCACCTCCGACCCCGACCCGCTGGTGGTGGGGATCGCGACGATCCCCTCCGGCGCCCCGAAACCGGCATCGAGGGCGGCCTTGTGCATCACCTTCGCGGCATCCATCACCGACCCGCCCCCATAGGCGACGACCACGTCGGGGCCGGCCTTCAGGTAGACCGACACCCCAGCGCCGATCTCGGAGGTGGTGGGGTTCGGTTTCACACCCGTGAACGTCGTCACCCGCTCACCGAGTCTGTCGACCACCTTCCGGTACACCCCGGTGGTGGCCAGGAAGTCGTCGGTCACGAGGAGCACCGGCCTCCCGTGGAACTCGTCGAGCGCCTCCAGCGCCTCCGTGCCCAGCCGCACCCTGGTGGCCAGCCGGAACTCCCTCATGCCCTGCTCCTGTTCTCCTGTGTCTCTGTTCTTGTCCCCTCGCCCGCGGGATTCTCCCGCAGGTCGGCCGGGTCCACGGTCGGCGCCTCCCGACCCGGTTTCCCCGCCTCGCTGGCGGCGCGGATCATCCAGCGGAGAAGGTGCACCGAGGGGCGGGGCCTGGTCATGCCGCCCTCCCGGAATGTTCCCTGCGGTACTCGGACGGGGTCACCCCGATGTGCTTCTTGAACTGCCGCGAGAAATAGTTCAGCGGCGTGAAATCCAGCTCCGCGGCGATCCTGAGCACCGGTTTGTCGGTGTGGACCAACACGAACTTCGCGCGCTCCAGTCGCTTCGCGGTCACGTAGTGGATGAAGCTGGAACCGGTGCGCTCCTTGAACTTCCTGGCGAAGTGCGACTCCGACCACGTCAGGTAGGAGGCCGCCTTGTGCAGCGTCAGGAACGACGAGGGATTCTTCTCGATCTCGTTGAGCAGCGTCGTCAGGTTGCGTTCCCCACCCCGGGATGCGGGCTCGAGGAGGTCGTGGACGCGGATCAGCAGTTTCTCGCAGTACACCTGGCACTCGTAGCGGTTCATCGGGCCGCGCCTGCGTCCCCGATGGCGGGTGACGATCTGGGAGATGTCGCGCCCGAACTGCACGGCCTCGCTGGTGGCGATGCCTATCATCATGTCCTCGTACTCGGACAGCTCCTTCGGATCCACCTTCTGGCTCCAGCGCGGCAGCAGATGATCCAGGTAGTCGCCGAGCAGCTCCAGGTTCGCGGCCGCGTTGCCCTGCGCGACGTTGCGGGCCACCACCGGGGCCTCCAGCGAGATCCGTCGCTTCACCGACTCGACGGGGATCAGCGGCAGCGGTTTCCGGATGCCCGCCAGCAGCGGGGCGAGCGCCGCGTTGCCGCTCGGGTCCGGGATCCTGCCGAGCCTGCCCAGCACCGTACCCGCCACCGCGACCGCGAAGTCCGCCTTACCGAGAGTGGAGCCGAGTTTCGCGTTCGCCAACCCGACGATCTCGTTGGCCGCGGCCTGCAGCTTGCCGAGGTCGACCACAGCCACCTGGTCCAGCAGCTTCGCGGTCTCCGCGTGTTCCAACACCTCCGAGGCACCCACGATCTGCTGGAGCTGCTGCTGCCCCTCGGTGAGCAGCACCTGCCCGGCCATCACAGCACCCAGGTACTGCGCACCCCACATGATCGAGACCGAGAAGTCCACCAGGCCCGCGTGACACCGGTACACGACCGGGCGTCCCTCGATGGCGCTCTGCAGCCCGCCGTGGGCGTCGCAGCTGTAGCACTTGGCGCGGATCGCGGGGTCGCGGCGCAGGTACTGGCACAAGGTGCTGAACCGCGATGCCTCCGTGACGGGACGGCCCATGGAGTCGACGGTGATCATCGCCAACCCGGTGGAGGTGGCGAAGTCGTCCTGGATGCGCTGCAGCTCCTCGACGTCGATGAGGTTGCGCAGGTCCAGGGTGGCGGCCGCGCCGCCCGCGGCAGGGTTCACGATGAAGTCCGGCACAACACCTCCTGCACGCGTTTGAATCCCTTGCCCGTGATCGAGTCGACCGCCACGATCTGGTGGGCCCCGGCCCGCGCCAGGTGGTCGACGGCGTCGTGGACCTGCGCCTCGGTGGCCACCCCGGTGTGGGTGACGACCCCCAGCACCTCGCGGTTGAAAGTGGTGGCGAACCCCGGCGGAAAACGGGTCTCGTCGCTGGCTGCGGACTGCACCAGCACCACCACGTCCACATCGTAGGAGGCCAGCATCAGGGCGTGCTTGTAGCGCCCCACCTCCAGGTACTCGCCCGGGGTGTCGATGGCGGAGGCGAAGGTCTCGATGGCCTGGGTCTTGGCGTATTCGATGGGCAGCCCCTGGAGGCGCTGCCTGAACGTCGTCTTGCCGGCTCCGATGCTGCCGACCAACAGGATCGACCTCATGTCCTACGTCATGTCCTGGTCAACGGTGCGGGGGTGAACCCGAGAATGGCCTGCAGGGTGGTGACGATCCCCGTGACGGAGGACTCGACATCGGCCAGCCGGCCGGTGATGAGCAGTGACCCGGAGAAGCGGTCGACGAAGGCCAGCTCGACTCCCGCCGACTTGGTGGCGATGTCGGCAGCGATCACGGCGGCCTCACCCGGCGTGATGGTCAGCACCCCGATGGCCCCACTGCTTCCCGCGGGCAGACCGATCTTCGGGTACAGGTGCGGATCGGGGTTGGCTATCACGTGGGCGAGCGTGACCTGCTTGCCAGGCACGAACTCCTGGATGATGCGCGTCTTGTCGGTCAGCTCGGTCATCAATCGCTCCTCTGGGATGTCCTCACGATAGAACCACTTCCTGCAGGGTTCAACGTCGAGCACATTCCCGGAGCAAGAATGTGTAACAACCGGGAGAAACTGTGTATCCGAACCGGCCCTATGGTGGCAAAGGCAGGTCCAAACTGCCTGTCGCTAGGACCAACGACGAAGGAGTCAGCATGCAGGAAGCGCTCGGAATGGTCGAGACGAAGGGCTATGTCGGAGCGGTTGAGGCCGCCGACGCCATGGTCAAGTCCGCGAATGTGTCCCTGGTGGGCAGCGAGAAGATCGGTGCCGGCCTCGTGACCGTGCTGGTGCGCGGCGACGTCGGCGCGGTCAAGGCCGCCACCGACGCGGGCGCCTCGGCGGCGGAGCGGGTGGGCGAGCTCATCAGCGTCCACGTGATCCCGCGCCCCCACAACGACGTCGAGAAGATCCTCCCCGCCCAGGCCAAGTAGGAGAGTGAACAATGTCTGAGGAACTGATCAACAAGGTCTTGGCCGAGGTGGTCAAGAAGATGGGTGGCGACGCCCCCGCGCCGTCCACCGCTCCCGCGCCGGCACCCGCACCCACGCCCGCTGCCGGGGTCCTTCCCGCCGTGACCGAGTTCGTCGGCACCAACGTCCTGGGGGACACCATCGGCATGGTCATCGCCAACGTCGACCCGAAGCTGCGCGCGATGATGAAACTGGAGAAGGACTTCCGCTCCATCGGGATCCTCGGCGCCCGCACCGGCGCCGGCCCGCACATCTTCGCCGCCGACGAGGCCGTCAAGGCCACCAATTCCGAGATCCTGACCATCGAGCTTCCCCGCGACACCAAGGGCGGCGCCGGTCACGGTTCGTTGATCATCTTCGGCGCCGAGGACGTCTCCGACGCCCGCCGTGCCGTCGAGGTGGCCCTCGGCGAGCTGGACCGCACCTTCGGTGACGTCTACGGCAACGACGCGGGCCACCTGGAATTCCAGTACACCGCCCGCGCCTCCTACGCCCTCAACAAGGCCTTCGGCGCCCCGATCGGCAAGGCCTTCGGCATCACCGTCGGCGCCCCCGCCGGCATCGGCGTCGTCCTGGCCGACACCGCCGTCAAGGCAGCCACCGTCGACGTCATCGGCTACGCCAGCCCCGCCGGCGGAACCAGCTTCTCCAACGAGGTCATCTCCTTCCTGAGCGGCGATTCGGGCGCCGTCCGGCAGGCCATCATCGCCGCCCGCGAGGTGGGCATCCCCCTCCTCGGTGCGCTCGGCGCCACGCCCGAATCCACCACGACCCCCTACATCTGAGGACCGATCTGATGCGTTCCAAGAGGTTTGAGGCGCTCGACGCGCGCCCCGTGAACCAGGACGGGTTCGTCAGCGAATGGCCAGAGGTTGGCCTCATCGCCATGGACTCCCCCAACGACCCGAAACCGTCGATCACACTGACCAACGGGCTCGTGACCGAGCTCGACGGCAAGACCCGCGACCAGTTCGACATGATCGACACCTTCGTCGCCGACTACGGCATCAACCTGGAGCTGGCGGAGAAGGCCATGGCCATCGACTCCCTCCAGGTGGCCCGCATGCTGTGCGACATCAACGTGCCCCGCACCGAGATCATCCCGCTGACCACCGCCATGACCCCGGCGAAACTCACCGAGGTCGTCGGCAACATGAGCGTGCTGGAGATGATGATGGCGGTCACGAAACTGCGTGCCCGCAAGCAGCCCGCCAACCAGTGCCACGTCACCAACGTCGCTGACAACCCCGTGCAGATCACCGCCGACTCCGCCGAGGCCGCGCTGCGCGGTTTCGCCGAGCAGGAAACCACCGTCGGCGTGGTCCGCTACGCCCCGTTCAACGCGCTGGCGCTGCTGGTCGGCGCCCAGACGGGCCGCCCCGGCATCCTCACCCAGTGCGCGGTCGAGGAGGCCACCGAGCTGCAGCTCGGCATGCGCGGACTGACCGCCTACGCCGAGACCGTGTCCGTCTACGGCACCGAGGCGGTGTTCATGGACGGCGACGACACCCCCTGGTCGAAGGCCTTCCTGGCCTCCAGCTACGCCTCCCGCGGCCTGAAGATGCGCTTCACCTCCGGCACCGGATCCGAGGTGCAGATGGGCTACGCCGAGGGCAAGTCCATGCTGTACCTGGAGGCCCGTTGCCTGTTCGTGACGAAGGCCGCCGGCTCGCAGGGCACCCAGAACGGTTCCGTCAGCTGCATCGGTGTGCCCGCGGGCGTGCCCGGCGGCATCCGCGCCGTGCTGGCCGAGAACCTGATCGCCACCATGCTGGACCTCGAATGCGCCTCCAGCAACGACCAGACCTTCACCCACTCCGATCTGCGCCGGGTGTCGCGGTCGCTGATGCAGTTCGTGCCCGGCACCGACTTCATCTGCTCCGGCTACTCCTCCACCCCGAACAAGGACAACATGTTCGCGGGCTCCAACTGGGATGCCGAGGACTTCGACGACTGGAACATCATCCAGCGCGACCTACGCGTCGACGGCGGCCTCACCCCCGTCCTGGAGGAGGACGTCATCGCGGTGCGCCGCAAGGCCGCCCGCGCCCTGCAGGCCGTCTTCGACGAGCTGGGGCTGCCGGCCATCACCGACGCCGAGGTGGAGGCCGCCACCTACGCCCACAGCTCCGATGACATGCCCAAACGCAACGTCGTCGAGGACCTGAAGGCCGCCGAGGACATGATGAACCGCGAGGTCACCGGGGTGGACGTGGCCAAGGCGCTGTCGCGAGGCGGTTTCGAGGACGTCGCCCAGGCGGTGTTCAACCTGCTGAAGCGCCGCGTCGCGGGCGACTACCTGCACACCTCCGCGATCTTCGACGCCGACTTCAACGTGATCTCGGCCGTGAACTCGCCCAACGACTACCACGGCCCGCAGACCGGCTACCAGATCGACGACGAGCGGTGGAACCAGATCAAGACCATTCGTCAGGCCATCAGCCCCGAGAGCATCTGAGGTGAGCCATGAGCATTGATGTGAACACCCTCAAGCAGATCATCGCGCAGGTGGTCCAGGAGATGGCCACCGAGGACCAGGCCGCCACGGCCCCAACGCCGAGCACCCCGTCCCCCACCTCGGGGGGCACCGCGACCATGACCGCCACGGCTGCCGGGAAACTCACCCTGGCCGAGACCGGTCCTGCGGAGCGCGGCGCCGACCCGAAGGAAGTCGTGGTCGCGGTCTCTCCCGCATTCAGCACCCTGATCCACGAGACCATCATCGGCCTGCCCCACGCCGACGTCCTCAAGGAGATCGCCGCCGGCATCGAGGAGGAGGGGCTCAAGCACCGGTTCGTGAAGATCTACAAGAGCGCCGACGTCGGTTTCATCGCCCACCAGGCGGCGAAGCTGTCGGGCTCCGGCATCGGGATCGGCATCCAGTCGCGCGGCACCACAGTCATCCACCAGAAGGACCTGCCGCCGCTCAGTAACGTGGAGCTGTTCAGCCAGTCTCCGCTGATCGACCTGGAGACCTTCCGCGCCATCGGCAAGAACGCGGCCAAGTACGCCAAGGGCGAGTCGCCGCAGCCTGTGCCGATCCGCAACGACCAGATGGCCCGCCCCAAGTACCAGGCCATCGCGGCCCTGCTGCACAACAAGGAAACCGCCCAGTGCGACCTGGCCAAGAAACCCCAGGCGCTGCGGGTCAGCACCGCCTAGGAGAGCCACCATGGATCAGGAACAACTCATCCGACAGATCATGTCGGAGGTCATGAAGTCCCTCGGGAACGACTCCGTGTCCTTCGCCAAGAATGCCCCGGCACCCGCCGCCCCGGCCCAGGCCCCCGCCGCGGGGACCCGCCGGATCGGCCGCGACGAATACCCGCTGGCCGAGAAACACCCGGAGCTGGTGAAAACCAACACCGGCAAGGCCCTCGACGAACTCACCTTCGAGGACGTCAAGTCGGGAAAGCTGAGTCCCCTCGACTTCCGCATCTCCTCAGAGACCCTGGAGCTCCAGGCCCAGGTGGCCGACGCCGACGGACGCCAGACCTTGGCCCGCAACCTGCGTCGCGCCGCCGAGCTGGTGGCCGTGCCCGACGCCCGGCTGCTGGAGATCTACAACGCGCTGCGCCCGTACCGCTCCACCAAGGCGGAGCTGTACGAGATCGCCGACGAGCTGGAGGGCCAGTACGGCGCGAAGGTGAGCGCGGGATTCGTCCGTGAGGCCGCCGACGTCTACGAGGCCCGCGGACGGCTGCGCGAGGACTGAGAGAAAGGGAAAGGGACGATGGCGAAACTGGTTGCTGGCATTGACATCGGCAACGCGACCACCGAGGTGGCGCTCGCCGAGATCGGTGATGCCGACGGGCAGGTGAGGTTCCTGTCCAGCGCCATCGTCCCCACCACCGGCATCAAGGGAACCAACGCCAACATCCGTGGCCTGTTCCACTCCCTCACCGAGGCCCTGGGCAAAGCGGGACGCCGCATCGAGGACCTCGACTCCATCCGCATCAACGAGGCCGCCCCCGTGATCGGCGATGTCGCGATGGAGACCATCACCGAGACGATCATCACCGAATCCACGATGATCGGACACAACCCCTCCACCCCGGGCGGCCTCGGCATCGGGGTGGGGACCACCATCGCCCTCGACGAGCTGCCCGACGCCCCCGCCGGGCAGCCCTACATCGTCGTGGCGCCCCGCACGATCCCCTACGACCAGGTCGCGGCCCGGCTGAACGCCGTCGCCGAGCGCCTGGAGGTCACCGGCGCGATCCTGCAGGCCGACGACGGCGTGCTGGTCCACAACCGGCTGGCCCGCAAGATCCCCATCGTCGACGAGGTGCGCCTGATCGAGAAGGTCCCGCTCGGGATGCTGGCCGCCATCGAGGTGGCCGACGTCGGGCGCATCGTCGAGACCCTGTCCAACCCGTTCGGCATCGCGACCCTCTTCGGCCTGGAGGCCGACGCCACCCGCTCCGTGGTGCCCCTGGCCCGGTCCCTGGTGGGCAACCGTTCCGCCGTGGTCATCAAAACCCCGGAGGGCGATGTGCAGGAACGCCGCATCCCCGCGGGCCGCCTCACCTTCCACGGCACCAACACCCTCGACGTCGACGTCGACCTGGGTGCCACCGAGATCATGGACGTCGCCTCCCGGATCCGCAACCTCTCCGACATCACGGGCGAGCCCGGCACCAACGTCGGCGGCATGATGGAGAAGGTGCGCGTGACCATGGCGCAGCTGACCAACCAACACTCCCGCGACATCCGCATCACCGACCTGCTCGCCGTCGACACCCGGGTGCCACAGCAGGTCGCGGGCGGCATCGCGAACGAATTCTCCATGGAGGCCGCCGTCGGCATCGCCGTGATGGTCAGGACCGACCGCCTCCAGATGGAACGGATCGCCTCCGAACTGGCCGCCGAGATCGGCGTGCCCGTCGAGGTCGGCGGCGTGGAGGCCGACATGGCCATCCGCGGTGCGCTCACCACCCCCGGAACGGCCGCCCCCATCGCGATCCTCGACATGGGCGCCGGCTCCACCGACGCCTCCGTCATGCGTCCCGACGGCACCGGCACCTCCATTCACCTGGCCGGCGCCGGGAACATGGTGACGCTGATGATCCAGTCCGAACTCGGCCTCGACTCCTTCGATGCGGCCGAGGACATCAAACGCCACCCGCTGGCGAAGGTGGAGTCGGTGTTCAACATCCGTCACGAGGACGGCACCGTGCAGTTCTTCGAGGACCCGCTTCCCGGGCACGTCTACGCCCGCACCGTGGTGCTCAAACCCGACGGCATGGTGCCCCTCGACGTGGACCTTCCCGTCGAGACCATCCGCCAGGTCCGCATCCGCGCCAAGGAGCAGGTCTTCGTCACCAACGCGATCCGCGCCCTGCAGCGCGTCTCCCCCACCTCGGAGGTGCGCGGCATCGACTTCGTGGTGCTCGTCGGCGGCTCCGCCCTGGACTTCGAGATACCGCAGCTGGTCACCCGGGCCCTGGCCGACTACCGGGTGGTGGCCGGGCGCGCCAACATCCGCGGTGTCGAGGGGCCCCGCAACGCCGTCGCCACCGGCCTGGTGCTGGGGGGTGCGTCGTGACCGACGAACGCCCCACCATCAACCTCGCCGTCCACGAGGGCGTCGGCGACGAGCAGCTCACCCAGGTGCTCCTCGGCATCGAGGAGGAGGGGGTGCCGAGTCGCGTGGATCGCCTCTCGGAGCTGAACCCCCTGGTCCTGGCGCACCGCGCCGCGACCTCGTCGCGGCTGGGCATCGGCCTGGGAATCGCCCTCGACTACGTGGTCATCACCACCGAGAAACTCCCCGAGCAGCGCCCCTACCTGGCGCACTTCCTGGGGCGCAGCGAGCAGGCGGACCGGATCATCGGGTCGAACGCCGCCCGCCTGGTGAAAAGACTTCCCCTCCGTGAACCCGAAAGGAGCCAGTGATGCAAGCACTGGGGAGCATTGAAGTGGTGGGCCTCGTCGCTGGCGTCGAGGCCGCCGACGTCGCCTGCAAGACCGCCGACGTCACCCTGATCGGCTACGAACTGGCCAAGGGCGGCGGCTACGTCACCGTCAAGGTCGAGGGTCAGGTGGCGGCCGTCCAGGCGGCCATGGCCGCAGCCGAGGTGGCGGCGTCGAAACTGACCCGCGTGGTCAGCAGGATCGTCATTCCCCGGCCCCACCCGGAGCTGGAACCCCTCGTCTTCTCGGCCGCAACCGTGGGGCTGGCCACGCCCACCCCCCAGGCGAAGGCGACGACGAAACCCGCCGCCAGGGCCAAGGCACCGGAGAAAACCAAACCCGCTCCGAAGACCGGATCCAAGGCGGCGGAGAAACCCGGATCCACACCCAATCCGAAGGCCATCACGAAACCCGAGCCGAAACCGCAACTCGAACAGGCGCGGCCCGCATCCGGCCCGGACCAGAAGTCCGCACCCGCACCGGATCCGAAACCGGGTGCGACACCCAAGAACCCCGCGGAGACCACCAAGGCTCCCCGGACATCCACCACCAGGAGGAAGCAGTCATGAGCAATGCTCTCGGAATGATCGAGACCAAGGGCTACGTGGGGGCCGTCGAGGCCGCCGACGCCATGGTCAAGTCCGCGAACGTGACCCTGATCGGCAGCGAAAAGATCGGCGCCGGCCTGGTCACCGTGATGGTGCGCGGCGACGTCGGTGCCGTGAAGGCCGCCGTCGACGCCGGGTCGTCGGCAGCCGCTCGGGTCGGCGAGCTGATCTCCCAGCACGTCATCCCGCGCCCCCACAATGACGTCGAGAAGATCCTGCCGCAGTCATGACCGACGCGCTCGTCGCCGAGATCACCAGCCGGGTCCTGGAGCGGATCGCCGCCCTGGACCCGCGCAAGGTGGTCGTCGGCATCTCCAACCGGCACGTCCACCTGTGCGACGCCGACTTCACAACCCTGTTCGGCTACACCGAACCGAAGGTCAAGAAGCACGTGCGTCAGCGCGGCGAGTTCGCGGCCGAGGAGACCGTGACCCTGCACGGCCCCCGCGGCACCATGACCCGGGTGCGCGTGATGGGTCCCAACCGTCCCGCCACCCAGGTGGAGTTGAGCCGCACCGACTGTTTCGCCCTCGGCATCAAGGCGCCGATGGCCCAGTCGGGACATCTCGAGACCGCCGCTCCCGTGCGCATCGAAGGCCCCCTCGGCAGCATCGACTGCGACCACGCCGTGATCGTCGCAGGCCGCCACATCCACATGGGCCCCGACGACGCCGCCGCCCTGAATCTGAAGGACCAGGACCGGGTCAGCGTCCAGTTCGGGGGGGAGCGCGGGGCGCGTCTGGACAATTTCCTGATCCGCGTCAAGGACTCCTACCTGGCGGAGCTGCACCTCGACACCGACGAGGGCAACGCCGTCGGAGCCAGGACCGGCGACTACGTGACGATCTGTCTGGACCGATAACGATGGCGACGAATCCCCAGACCAGGATCAACCGATTCGCGGAGCTCGTGCGAACCGGGAAGGTCGCACACAAGAACGCCAAGCGCAGCGGGCTGCGGCTCGCCGTCGACCTGGGAACGGCCAACATCGTGCTGGCCGTGGTCGACAGCGGGGATCGTCCCGTCACGGGCGGTTGGCGACACGCGAACGTGGTGCGCGACGGCATCGTCGTCGACTGGCTGGGGGCCGTCACCAACGTCCGGGAGATCCTCACCGAGATCCACGACAGGCTGGGCCACACCTTCACCGAGGCCGCCGTCACCATCCCGCCCGGGATCAGCGAGGGCACCGTGAAGGTGTTCACCAACGTGCTCGACGCCTGCGAACTCACCCCGTGCGAGGTGGTCGACGAACCCGTGGCCGCGGCCCGGGCCCTCGGCGTGGCCGACGGCACCATCATCGACATCGGCCACGGCACCACCGGGGTGTCACGGCTGCGCGACGGGGTGGTCGACTTCTCCACCGACGAGGCCACCGGCGGCCACCACATGACGCTGGTGCTGTCGGGGGCGCTCGGGATGGACTACGACGAGGCCGAGGCGTTCAAGTGCGACCCCGCCAACGTCCACACCGTCTTCCCGGTGGTGCGTCCCACCCTGGAGAAGATGGCCACCATCGCCGAGCGGGCGCTCGGCGGCACCGACCCGGGCACGGTGTATCTGGTGGGTGGTTCCGCCTCCCTGCCCGAGGCGCCCACAGTGTTCGAGAAAATCCTCGGAGTCACGGTCGACCGGCCCGAGGAACCCCTTTTCCCCACCCCGCTGGGAGCGGCCATGAGGAGTAGCCGATGAACGAGGAACAGCTGCGCGAACTGATCGCCAGGATCGTGCGCGACGTGCTCGCCGAACAGCCCCGGCAGGAAACCCCGGCCACGGGCAAACCCAACGCGCTGGTGCTGTTCTCCGGCGCCCTGCTCGGTTTCGACGCGGCCCTGGAGTCGCTGAAACGGGCCTCGGCGCACGTCAACCTCGACTGGCGGCAGACCACCTCGGCCTCCCGCATCCTGGACCAGGAACGCATCGCAGCCCTGGGCATGACCCCGGCCGAGGAGTCGCTGGTGCAGGCCCACGACCTGCTCGTCATCCCCACCCTCACCGCGAACCTGGCCGCGAAGGTCGCCCACGGCATCGGCGACTGCCTGGCCAGCAACGTAGTGGCCGAGTTCATCATGACCAACAAACCGGTGGTCGTGGCCACCAACGCCGCCTGCCCCGACTCGGCGGACAAACGCGGCTGGTTCCCGCAGATGCCGTCGGGTTACGCGGCGATGCTGCGCGAGAACCTCGCCGCCCTGAAATCCTTCGGGGTGCACCTGGCGACCGCGGAAACCCTCGACCGGGTCGTCGGGGAGGTCGCGGACACGGGCGACGCGGTGCACTGCACCGCGCGCGTGGTCACCGAATCCGCGATCCGCTCCCTGGCTCCGGGGTCGCGGCTGAGCGTGCACCGCAAGGCGATCATCACCGACCTGGCCCGCGAGGCAGCGGCATCGTCGGACATCACGATCACGAGAAGGAGTTGAGATGTACCTGGCCAAGGTGGTCGGCACGGTGGTCTCCACCAGCAAGGACGAACGCCTCGTCGGTTTCAAACTGCTGCTGATCCAGCGCGTCCACTCCGACGGCGCCGCCGTCGGCGACCAGGAGGTCGCGGTGGACACCGTCGGCGCCGGAACCGGTGAGACGGTCATCATCACGAAGGGCAGCTCTGCCCGGTTCGCTGCGAGCCGGCAACAGGCCCCCCTGGACGCGACCATCGTCGGCATCGTCGACGTGGTCGAGGTGGAGGACTGACCGCCATGCCACACGTGTACACGCGCACCGGCGACAAGGGTGACACCGGGCTGTTCGGGGGCTCCCGGGTGCCCAAGCAGAGCCTGCGCGTGGAGGCCTACGGCACCGTCGACGAGGCCAACGCAGCGCTCGGGGCGGCGAAGGCGATGCTGCCCGCCGGCCAGTGGCGGCGTCGCGTCCACGACGTGCAGCAGCGGCTGTTCGTGCTGGCCGCCGAACTGGCCAGCGACCCCGAGGGCGCGGCGATCCTGGCGAACAAGATCAACGCCGGCGACATCACCGACCTGGAGCATCTCATCGACGACTGCCTGGCCGTCACGGGGCCGCAGCGGGAGTTCGTGGTGCCGGGCCGCGACGACCGGTCGGGGGCATTCCACCAGGCCCGCACCGTGGTGCGTCGCGCGGAACGACGGGTGCTGACCCTGGCCGAGACCGAACCGGTGCGCCCCGAGCTGATCACATACCTCAACCGTCTCTCCGACGCCGTCTACTCCCTGGCCAGGCTGGCCGAGACCTGGCGCGACGAGGAGATCGAACGCATCGTCCGAGACGCCGTCGCCAAGGTCCTCGGATCCCCCTCATCACCGGACGGCGAGCCCGTGGGCGAGCAGTCCGCCTCGACCCCCTCCCCCAGTCGTATGCCGGCCCGTCGGTTCGATCTCGCCGCGGCCAAACGGATCGCCGAACGGGCGGAGGCGCGCAGCGTCGAGCTGGGTGTGCCCGTCGTGATCGCGGCCGCGGACGCGGGCGGGAACCTGATGCTGCTGCACCGCGTCGAGGGTGCACTGCTCGCGTCCACAGAGGTCGCGATCAACAAGGCGTGGAGCGCCGTGGCCTTCCAGGCACCGACTGCGACGCTCGGTCCCCTGGCCACCGAGGACGGTCCCTTCCCCGGTCTGGCCGACACCAACTCCGGCCGTGTGGTCCTGTTCGGCGGAGGGGTGCCCGTCCATGTCGACGGGAAACTGGCAGGAGCCATCGGAATTTCGGGTGGAACCGCTGAACAGGACGTGGACATCGCGACCTGCGCGCTGCAGGACTGGAACACGATAGGAGAGCAGTAATGAAGATAGATCCGGCACAGCTGGAGGCGACCATCCGCGAGGTCCTCGCGGCCATGCTCCCCGGCAACGGCAACCAGGCCGAGGCGCCCGCGACGCAGCAGGAGGCCCCGGGCGACGGGGTGTTCGCCGACATGGACTCCGCGGTGGAGGCCGCCCACCTGGCGCAGCGCGAGTACCTGACCCATTCGATGGCCGACCGGCGCCGCTACGTCGCGGCCATCCGTGAGGCGATGCTGGCCCCCGAGGCCCTCGACTACATGTCGGAGCAGGCCGTGGCGCAGTCCGGGATGGGTGATGTCGGCCACAAGTACCTGAAGAACAAGGTGGCGGCCTCCGAGACCCCCGGGGTGGAGGATCTCGTCACGGAGGCGTGGTCCGGCGACGACGGCCTGACCACCATCGAGTACTCGCCCTACGGTGTGATCGGGGCCATCACCCCCACCACCAACCCCACCGAGACCATCACCTGCAACGCCATCGGGATGCTGGCCGCCGGCAACGCCGTCGTGTTCAGCCCGCACCCGCGGGTCGCCAAGTTGTCGTGCTGGCAGGTGCGTCGCATCAACCGGGCGCTGCGCGCCGCCGGCGCACCCGACAATCTCGTGGTGACGGTCACCGCGCCATCGCTGGAGAACACCAACGCGATGATGGCCCACCCGAAGGTCCGGATGCTGGTGGCCACCGGGGGTCCGGGCATCGTCAAGGCGGTGCTGAGTTCCGGGAAGAAGGCGATCGGCGCGGGCGCAGGCAATCCGCCTGCCGTCGTCGACGAGACCGCCGACATCGAGCACGCCGCGAAGTGCATCGTCGACGGCGCCAGCTTCGACAACAACCTGCCCTGTACCGCGGAGAAGGAGATCATCGCGGTCGATTCGATCGCCGACATGCTGAAGTTCTGCATGATCAAGCACGGCGCCTACGAGGCGACGGCCTCCGAGGTCGCGGAGCTGGAGAAGCTGCTGGTCAACGGCGACAAGCCGCGCACCGAGTGGGTGGGCAAACCGGCAGCGAAGATCCTGGAGGCCATCGGCGTCACCCCGCCGCCCGGGGTGCGGCTGATCGTGTGCGAGGCCAGCGCCACCCATCCGTTCGTGGTGCACGAGCTGATGATGCCGGTGCTCGGGCTGGTGCGGGTGCCGGATGTGGACGCCGCCATCGACCTGGCCGTCGAACTGGAGCACGGCAACCGCCACACCGCGGTGATGCACAGCCTCAACGTCAGCAAGCTGACGAAGATGGGCAAGCTGATCCAGACCACGATCTTCGTGAAGAACGGCCCGTCGTACAACGGCATCGGAATCGGCGGCGAGGGCTACCCGACGTTCACCATCGCCGGACCCACCGGCGAGGGCCTCACGTCGGCTCGCAGCTTCACCCGGAAACGTCGCTGCGTGCTCGTCGGCGACCTGAACGTCCGCTGAGCCGCCATGACCAGACGAATCGCGATAACGGGAGCGGCCGGGCAGATCGGCTACGCGCTGGTCTACCGGCTGGCCTCGGGCGATCTGCTGGGCGACGAACCCGTCGAATTGCGACTGCTGGAGGTGCCGGCGGCTGTGAAGGCCCTCGATGGGGTGGCGATGGAGCTGCTCGACTGCGCCTTCCCGCAGCTGAAGGGCATCGAGGTCACCGACGATCCCGCGGTGGCCTTCGACGGGGCGAACGTCGCGATGCTGGTGGGGGCGTCGCCGCGCAGCGCGGGCATGGAACGCGCCGACCTGCTGGAGGCCAACGCCGCCATCTTCGCCGCGCAGGGCCGGGCCCTGGCGGCCTCGGCGGCCCCGGATGTGCGGGTGGTGGTCACGGGAAACCCGGCGAACACGAACGCGCTGATCGCCTCCCGGCACGCCGACGGGATTCCCGCATCGAGGTTCACCGCCCTGACGCGGCTCGACCACAACCGGGCCCGCGCGCAGCTGGCGGCGAAAGCCCGCAGGCCCGTGGCTGACGTGACGAACGTGACGATCTGGGGCAACCACTCGGCCACGCAGTACGCGGACGCCTTCAACGCCCGCATCTGCGGGAAGCCGGCGGATGAGTGGATCGCCGACGACGCCTGGATCGCCTTCGACTTCATCCCCACCGTCGCCAGGCGGGGGGCCGCAGTGATCGCGGCCCGGGGGCGTTCGAGCGCGGCATCGGCGGCCAACGCCACCATCGCCCACGTCCGCGACTGGCTGCTCGGCACCCCTCAGGGCGACTGGACGTCGATGGCGGTGGTCAGCGACGGCTCCTACGGGGTCCCGGCTGGCCTGGTATCGTCGTTCCCGGTACGCTGCCGCGACGGCAACTGGGAGATCATCCAGGGCCTGCCGCTCAACGCCTTCGCGAGAAGTCGCGTCAATGTCTCCGTCGACGAACTGAAATCCGAGGCGGAGGAGGTCAGATCGATGGGTCTCCTCCCCGTGTGAGACCGAACCCGGCAGGGCCGCTCCTGCGAAGCCCACCCACCTCTTCTCCACCACCGAAGAGCCGCAGGGGCCCTGCCGGGTTCTTTATTCTTTGTCCCCTCCCAAAGCTGGTTGAGCCGGGCCACGACACCCCCTCTCACTCCCCTCCCTCGGGCACGAATCGCAGAGGTTCGACGGTCCAACGTCGCCACATGACGTTGAACCGTTTTTCTTCTGCGATTCGTGTACAAGGGGGAAGGGGTTCAGGGGGTGGCGACGATGGTGTGGGACTTCTTGAAGCTGGTTGAGCCGGGTCGCGACGAAGGAGTGGCCCGTGTCGAAACCATCTGGAAGCCTAGAAGCAGGCCCGGCCACAAGTCCCCGGGCATGCGTGGGATGGTTTCGAGACGCCCTGCTCGCAGACCGGACCGGCCGGCTTCGAGAATTGGAATCCGGGGCCTCCGGAAGTAACCTACGGAGACGTAAGTTGCGGAAGCGTAGGTTTGTGATGAGTGCTGTAGCCGAAAAACCCGAAGAAGACGTCGCCGTCGTGACCGACGGCGGGAAACGGCCCCGCAAACCCCTGATGCGGGGCTGGTTGCACCTGGGGTTCGCGCCCGCCCTGCTGATCTCGGGCCTGGTGCTGACGACCCTGGCCCCGACTCTTCCCGGGCGCATCGGCTGCGCCGTGTGGACCCTGAGCGGGGTGCAGTTGTTCGGCACCTCGGCCGCCTACCACCGCGGCAACTGGAACGAGCCGACGATGGCGGTGTTTCGTCGCCTCGACCACTCCAACATCTTCGTCTTCATCGCCGGCACATACACCCCGCTGACCCTCACCCTCCTCGACGGTGGCTCCCGGTGGGTGCTGCTGGGGCTGATCTGGGGGATCGCGGCCTTCGGAATCGTCTTCAGGATCTGCTGGATTGGCGCACCGCGCTGGCTGTCCACGTTGCTCTACGTCGCCATGGGGTGGGCGGCCCTCGGTTGGCTGGGTGAGTTCTGGACCGCGGGAGGCCCCGCGGTGGTGCTGCTGATGCTCGCGGGTGGCCTCGTCTACTCCCTCGGGGCGCTGGCCTACGGCACCCGTCGCCCGCGCCTCGACCCCCGTCTCTTCGGGTTCCACGAGGTCTTCCACGCCTGCACCATCGCGGCCGCAATCTGTCACGGGGTCGCAATCGCACTGGCGGTGTTCTGAACCGGGATGACATGCGATTCCTGTGGTGACAACGCCGTCCAGGGCGTGATCCATCCAGCGTGGGAGGACGACGCCACCGGGCAGATGATCGACGACGTACTCGGAATCACGAAACAGGGTGCGGCGAAACGTTTCGCGACCGCACATCGTCAGACATGGGTGAGCGGAAAAAGGCGCCACGTCTCCGGCAGGAGCGCGAATACCGTCAGCAGTGATGCGATCGCCGCGATGATGGCACAGTAATCGATCCACTTCACCACCAGATAGGGATCATGTCCCTGCCGGGTGCGGCAGAAGAACCACAGCGCCGAGACCAGCATCGCCGCGATGCCCGCGCCTCCCAGAACCCACATGCTCGCGGGCCAGGTCACCGACAGGCCCGCCAACGGTCCCGCAGGCCTCACCACGGGTCCGAGCAGGGTGGCTCCCAGGGCGACGGCGCCCGCGATCATCCCGGCAGCCGCGAAACGGACCTTCTGCGAGGTGACGAGGAAATCCCTGAGCCTTTCCTCTTTCGTCATGACGCGTCGAGGTGCCTCCACGGGCCGGTTGATGCCACAGGTGCAACTCCAGGTCCAGACCAAACCGAGCGAGCCGATGGTCAGCTCGGCCACAGGCATGAAGAAGGGCGGCAGCAAGGGGTGGGATTTGTAGCTGCTGGTCGGGCGCAACCGACCGGCCTCCGCCAAAGCCTCGGGGAAGTGAAGCATCGCCAACAACGATGCGAGACACATCGGAAGGCTCAGCCAGGCGAGGGGGATCCACCGTGTCCAGCGTCGGACCGGTGAATCCAGCTCGGGAGGTACCAGCAGTTCACGGAGGGCTTCGAGTGCCCGCCACCCTGAGAAGGCTGCGAGCCCGAGCTGAGCGTGACGAAACGTGACGAGCTCATACCCCCCGCGGAACAGGTTTCGGTAGTCGAGGAACCACAGGCAGACCCCCGCCACGGCACCCCAGATCACGAGGGAGCCCAGCAGGCTTGTCAGGGTGCGGTTCAGGTCCATTCCCTCGTGTGCTTCCTGACCGCCCGGGGAAGGAGGCTGGGTCATGCCCGATGCCAGAGGGGAGTTTTCAGCTCGGTGTAGTCGGTCACCGGGTCGAAGCAGCGTTTCCCGCGGCACACGTACACGGCCCGTTTCCCGCGGCCCTCGAGCCAGGATCCGAAACCCTCCGTACCCGCTTGGGCGGTCAGGACCACCGACCCCGCCGGCGCCAGCCGCCAGGCCGCGCGGGCCAGCTCGTCGAACGGATCGTCGGAGGCGACGACGACCGTCGCCGGTTTCAGGCCGCGGC
This sequence comes from uncultured Propionibacteriaceae bacterium, assembly GCA_938012815.1. Classification (GTDB taxonomy): domain Bacteria; phylum Actinomycetota; class Actinomycetes; order Propionibacteriales; family Propionibacteriaceae; genus Arachnia. The sequence goes on along the minus strand of CALLVV010000048.1, from coordinate 9,242 downwards.
GGGCCTCGTCAGCGATCATCAGGTCCTCCAGGGCGGAGCCCGCGAACCGGGGATTCTCCGCCACGGTTGCCCAGGTGGTGGCGGCCGCCTCCTCGGCCCGCGCGAGCAGGTCGGGGCGCTCCGCCAGCAGCCCCACCCGTCGCAGCGCCCGCACCAGAGCGCTCGTCCCGGACGGGGTGACGTTGTCGGCCAGGGAGCGCGGGCGCACGAACAGCTCGCCCGCCGCCGCGTCGAAGAACCCGCCGTCCTCGGCTCCGAAGAGCTCCACCGCCCGGTCGCAGAGGGCCTCGGCGTGACGCAGCCAGGTGGCGTCCCCCGTCGCCCCGGCCAGTGTGGCGAGGGCATCGGCCAGCGTGCCGTGGTCCTCGGCGGTCGCGGGTGAATCGTCGACCTGCCCCGCTCGCGACGAGTGCCGCAACTCGCCGTCCACCAGGTGCGTGTCCACCAGGTAGCGGGCCGCGTCCAGGGCCAGTTCCAACCAGTGTGGCTCGTTCCAGATCAGGGCGCCCGTGACCAGCGACGAGATCGCCAGGGCGTTCCACGAGGTCACGATCAGGCGGTCCGTGGCGGGCGGGAACCGGCGCCCCCGCTCGGCCAGGAGCTTCCCGGATACCTCCGCCAGCTTGTCGACATCGGGGCGGCCGCGCAGCTGCAGCGTCGACAATCCCTCCCCGAAGGTGCCGCCTGCGGTGACGTGGAAAACCCGGGTGGCCCAGTCGCCGTCCTCCTCGCCCAGGGCGTCGATGATCAGCTCCGGCGACCACAGGTAGTGGATGCCCTCGAAGACGGCACCGCGGATGTCGCAGGAATCGGCGTCCAGGCCCGCCATGAAGGCGCCGTTCTCGTCGCGCAGCTCCCGCTCCAGGAAACCGGCGATGCCGTAGGCGGTGCGTTCCAGCAGCGCCCGCAGCCCCTCGTCGTGGTCGGCGGTGCGACGCCAGCCGCGGATGTAGGTGCCCAGCAGCAGGGCGTTGTCGTCGAGCATCTTCTCGAAGTGCGGCACCACCCAGCCCGGATCGACGGTGTAGCGGTGGAAACCCCCGCCGATCTGGTCGCAGATGCCACCTCGCGCCATCGCCTCCAGGCTGCGCTGAGCCAGCTCCAGGCTGCGGGCGTCGCCGCGCACCAGCAGCGCGTCCAGCGCCGTCGCGGACGGGAACTTCGGGGCGGTCCCGAAACCGGCGTGGATCAGGTCGAAGTCGGCGGCGATCGTCTCGACGGCCTCGTGGACCTCGGGGGCGTCGTCCGTCAGGGGTGCCGCGGAGAGGGCGGCCAGATGTCCGGTCACCACGTCCGCGCCCGTGGTCAGGGTTGGCCGGTTGTTTTTCCAGGTGTCGGCCAGGGCCTGCAGCACCTGCATGAACGACGGGCGTCCCGGCTGCGGTTCGGGTGGGAAGTAGGTGCCCGTGAAGAACGGGCGTCCCTCCGGGGTGAGAAAGGCCGTCAGGGGCCAGCCGCCCGCGCCCTCGTTCATCAGCTGCGTGGCCGTCATGAACACCTGGTCCAGGACGGGATGCTGCTCGCGATCCACCTTGACCGGCACGAAATGGGTGTTGATGAACTCCGCGACCTCCGGGTTCTCGAACGATTCACTCCCCATCACGTGGCACCAGTGGCACGATGCGTAACCGATGCTGAGCAGGATCGGCCTGTCCGTCTCGGTGGCGTGGGCCAGCGCCTCGGGTGTCCAGGGCCACCAGTCCACCGGCTGGTGGGCGTACTGGAGGAGGTGGTCGCTGGAGGAATCTGCGAGTCGGTTCGCCATGAGGGCCAAGCTTAGGGGGTCCGTGAAATCCCCAGAGCCGGTTGAACCGGTCCGTGTCGTGGAGGACTTGAAAATGCTGTCACACTGGATACATGAGCGCCCAGAACTTTGCAGATCGTCGGTCCCTGGAAGGGGTCAAACCCGGAGTCGTGGTTGTCGGTGGCCTGCTTGCGCTCATGTGGGTGCTGGAGATCATCGACAGCGCGTCCTTCCACGCTCTCGACCAACTCGGCATCATCGCCCGGAGCCTCGGGTCGCTGCCGCACATTCTCACCGCCCCGTGGCTCCACTTCGGTTTTCCGCACCTGATCAGCAACTCGGTGCCGTTCCTGGTCCTCGGTCTGCTCACCTGGCTGGCGGGTCCGGGACGCTGGCTGGCGGTCACCCTCATCACCGTCGTTACCTCCGGCCTGACCGTCTGGCTGATCGCCCCCTCCAACACCGTCACCCTGGGAGCCTCCGGCCTGGTGTTCGGATACCTCGCCTACCTGCTGGTGCGAGGCTTCTTCACCCACAACATCTGGGAGATCGCGCTGTCAGTGGCCGTGTTCTTCTTCTACGGCTCGAGCCTGTTGGGCTTGCTGCCCGGTGCGTCGGGGGTCTCGTGGCAGGGACATCTCGGCGGGGCCGTCGGCGGTTTCATCGCTGCGAAGTTCCTCCACGGCAGCGACCCCGCCACCCGGCGGGTCTGACCCCGACACCAATGGCACGGTTTGCTGGCCCTGATGTCGGTTTGCTGGCCTTCTCGTGGGTTTGCTGGGCTTGTTCACGTTTGCCTGCGCTGTGAGGCCAGCGAACATCAATACGGCCAGCAAACCGGTGGTAAGGCCAGCAAAACCCGGGGCGCGGGCGGCTGGGCGGGGTGAGGGTCAGATGATGAACTCCGGCACCAGGGGAACCTCCCGCAACCCGGTGAACAGGTCATCCTCCGGGATCATCGTCGGCACTTTCGAGACCACCAGCTGGTAGTCCTCGGTCGGCCAGCCCGCCTGCTGGATCGCCAGCGGCACCGCGAACCAGGGCCCATCGGGGTCGATCTGCGTGGCGTGCGCCCGCAACGCATCGTCGCGCACCCCGAAGTATGTGGCGCAGTTGACGAACGTGGTCAGGCGGCCATCCGAGAACGGGTCGTCGTCGCGGGCCGGGATGGGATGGCTGGGGGAAAGGCCCTGCTCGTGCATCAGGGCTTCCAGGGCCGCGAACCTGCGCCGGTGGAAACTCATGTGGTAGTACAGCTTCGCCGCCTGCCAGGCGGGGCCGTGTTCCGGCCACAGCGACGGGTCCGCTGCCGCACTGAACGCCTCAACTGTGATGCGGTGGCACTGGACGTGATCGGGATGTGGGTAGCCGCCGCGTTCGTCGTAGGTGGTCACGACGTGCGGACGGAAGTCGCGGATCACTCTCACCAGCCGCCCCGCCGCCTCCGTGACGTCCTGCAGTGCAAAGCAGCCTTCCGGTAGTGGGGGCGGGGGATCACCCTCCGGCAGGCCGGAGTCGACGAACCCCAGCCACACCTGCTCGATTCCCAGGATGTCGCGGGCGCGGGCCATCTCCGCCGCCCGGATGGCTGGCAGGTTCGCCACCAGGTCGGGGTCACCGGCCAAGGCCGGGTTCAGGATGTCGCCGCGTTCACCGCCAGTACAGGTCGCGACCATGACCTCCACGCCCTCCGCCACGTACTTGGCGGTGGTGGCGGCACCCTTGCTCGATTCGTCGTCGGGGTGGGCGTGCACGTGCAGCAAGCGCAATGGGCCCTTGGAGTGCGAGGTCATGAGAGACATTCTGGCGGGTCGTGAGTGGCGCTGCCGAATCAGGTATGAGTTTGGTTGGATGGGCATTGACGTTGGTTATCCATCTGCAGGGACTCCGGTGTCCGAAGAGGCCGGTGCTAGCATGTCGGGATGTCCGAAACCAATGCCGAAACGGTGTGGCTCACCCGGGAGGCCCACGACAAGCTCGAGGCCGAACTCACCCACCTCAAGACCGTGGGCCGCCCCGAGGTGACCGCCAGGATCGCCGCCGCCCGCGAGGAGGGCGACCTCTCCGAGAACGGCGGCTACCACGCCGCCCGTGAGGAGCAGGGGCAGATGGAGGGGCGGATCCGCCAGCTCGAACATCTCCTGCGACGCGCCCAGGTGGGAGAAGCCGAGGGCGATCCCGACGAGGTCAGTCCCGGCCGCATCGTCACCGTCGCGTTCTTCGGAGACGATGACGACACGGAAACCTTCCTGCTCGGGTCGAGGGAGATCCTCGGCACCGATTCCTCCGTGGACCAGGCCGTCTCCCCGCAGTCGCCGCTCGGCGCCGCGGTGCTCGGCCATCGCGTGGGAGACGAGGTCAGCTACGCGGCCCCCAATGGCCGCACCATCTCGGTGACCATCAGGAAGGTCGCCTCCTGACGTAACTACTCCAGTCCCGCGATCAGCTGTGTTGCCACCTCGGGGCTGATTTCACCGGCCGCCACCCGTGCCAGGATCTGTTCCTGGGGGGTGGCGGCTTTCGTTCCTTCCTGCTCGGCGCCGCCGGGATCGCCGGACTGCGAGGGAGTGGGCTGGGCGTCGGGATTCATGCCCAGTTTCACCAGCAACGCGTCGAACCGGGCGCGTGCCGTCGGGTAGGAGACCTGGAGGTGTTTCTCCACCTCACGCAGGTTCCCGCGGGAGGTCAGGAAGACGCGCAGCAGTTCGTGTTCGGCGGAGTCGAGACGGTCGTAGGGGGAGGACGCGAACTCGCCTGCCAGCTCCGAGCCGCAGTGAGTGCAGCCCTTCCGGATGATGATCAGGTCCTTGCCGCAGACGGGGCACTCGGCGGGGGCGCGGTACAGCTCGGAGGTCATGCGGGCACCTCGCTCTTCACGGTGGCCAGACCCATCGTGACGGTCAGGTCGCACCGGGCCGAACCGTTGCCGAAGACCACCTCATCGGCGCCGCCGTTGTCCTCGGGCCAGCGGATGTGCCCGAACTTCGCGTCGGCGTGGACCATGACGCTCGAACCCGGTTTGAGAATCAGGGTCAGCGACCCGGATTCCACCTTCAACCGGGAACGCCCCAGGCTGATCGGGCCCTCGACGGTGACTCCCCCGGCCTGGCTCAGCAGGTCGGAGACCTCGATGACGTCACTCAGGTGGCATCCCCCAGCGGTCACCCGGACGCGCCCGAACCGGGGAACCCCGGTGCTGCGCACACCGCCCGTGGTGGCCTCGACGTCGATGATCAGCTTCGGATTGACCTTGACGAACAGCTCCTTGCCCAGGCCGATGTCCCGGAGGTCGTCGAGGCTGCGGGGCGGACGGATCAGGGAGAAACCGCTCAGGTTGGGGCCGAACTCCCCGGTGGAGCTGACCTCCATCACCTCGCCGTTGCGGCGCAGTACGTGTGGGCCCTCCACCGACAGGGTGGCGACCGACGAATCCCCCTCGATTCGCACGCGACGCCCGACGGCGGTGATCGAGACCCGGGCCAGCCCACCCGATTTGCCCTTTGGGTCCTCTTCCCGTTTCGGGCCGGACCTGGCGGACCGGGATGCGTCGCCGGTCTTGTCCTTGAGGGCGGATATTCGCCGGTTCGCCTCTGCGGTGTCGATACGCCCCGCCGCCAGGTCATCCAGGATGGAACTCAGGTCAGGATTGGTCATGCAGTAATGGTAACTTATTCCTCACATTCTCGAAAGAGTAGTTTGGATTCGTTGATGCTGGGGTGGGTTGCTGTAGGTCGCGTGGGACGACGTGGCCGTCCCACGAGAGGTGCGTGTGGCGGATTTCACCGCCGTCGGTTGCGGCGGCTATAGTTTGTTCGCGCTGCCGCCCTAGCTCAGTAGGCAGAGCGACGCTCTCGTAAAGCGTAGGTCACGGGTTCGATTCCCGTGGGCGGCTCACAGCTGGAAACGGCCCTTGACCAGGCATGATGCCGGGTCGGGGGCCGTTGTCGTGGGCTGCGTGACTGCGGTTGTGGTTGGTGGTGTCGCGCGCCGGAATGGTGGCGGGGCATTCGTCGAGGACGGTTGTTCCGAAGCCGCGGCACCAGCCCCGCAGGTAGGGCAGGACGCCCACCTTCTCGGGGCCGCAGGGCCATGTGGGGCCCTGGCGAGGATCTGCCCGAGTTCTGCGACGGTCCTTGCTGTCCACCAGGAATGGAGACAAACCGAGACAGCAGCCTGAACCACGATCCAAGTTCCTTTGCTACCGTCCACAAAACCTATGGCAGTCCCGTTCTGTCGGTCGGAGGTGTTCTTCGTTCCCGCCTCCGGGTGAAGCTGCGTGTGGGTGCCGCGGCGGGCCGTAAACTTTGCCGTATGTCGGACAACCTGCCTCACCAGTCGCCACGGGTGCAGATGCGCGTGGGTGACGCCGAACGCGACGCGGTGCTCGGCGTGCTCCAGAACGCCTACGAGGCGGGGCAGCTCAACGTCGAGGAGTTCAACGAGAGGCAGCAGAGCTGTCTCGAAGCCCGGTACGTCGACGACCTGTCCGTTCTCGTCGCGGATCTGCCCGGGGGAGCCGGGTGGCACCAGGTCGTTCCGAGCCCCGCGCGTGCTTCCGCGGCCCCCATCGTGGCCAGGGACACCAAGGTCGTGAACGCTCTCGCCTTCATGAGCGGCAAGGTGATCCGGCTGGATCCCGGCATGCCGTCGGTGAACAGCTTCGCCCTGTGGGGCGGCAACGAGATCCGCACCGAGGCGGTCATGGGTCCGGGGGTGGAGATCGAACTGACGCTCAGCTCGATCATGGGCGGCCACACCGTCTACGTGCCGCCCGGGGTGCGGGTCATCGACCAGAGCGTCAACATCATGGCCGGGGTCAGCATCACCGAGGAGGCCGACGGTGACGGTTCGAACGGCACCCTCGTCGTCAAAGGCTTCAACTTCTGGGGCGGCACCTCCGTGATGCTGAGAAACCCCGAGAAATAACGAGCAGCCCCGGCCTCCGCCGCCGGTCCTCCTGGTGGGTCCGGGCGAGCCGGGTTCTCGTCATGCCCGCGGAACACGCGCCATCCGGCCGATCGGTGGGGGACGGGTTTGATCACTCGTAGGTTCCCTCGAGCGTGGCCTGTTGCAGGACGTGCCCCTCGATCGCGTGCTTGAAACCCGCCAGGCGGGTCCGGGAGGGAAGCCTCAGGTCGCAGTCCAGCGCGTAGACGGTGAAACGGTAGGTGTGGGTTTTGCCCCGGGGAGGTTTCGGGCCGCGATACCTGTGCCACCCGTAGGCGGTTCCCTGGGAGATCCCGGTCGAGGGATTGACGCGGCCCGGTTCGATCGCGGCCGGTATCGAGTCCCCGGGAGGGATGTTCCACGCCACCCAGTGGGCCATGGAACCGAACAGGGGATGGGTCAGGTCCTCCAGCGTCACCGCAAGGGTGCGGGTGCCAGGCGCCAGGCCGTCGAGCCCCAACTCGGGGGAGACGTCCTTGCCCCGTCCCGTGAAATCAGTCCTGAAACGTCCCTCGGAGTCGATGCACTCCGACCTGATGGTCAGTGTGGGGTTGTCTTTGGCGCTCATGCTTTTCATCCTAAGAAACCCTCAAAAACGGGGCGGTGGTTTTTCCCGGGGAATTGTGCGTCACCCCGGTTCGGTGACCTGCCTCAGGGTCTTGGGCAGCACCCGGCTTTCGAGCGCGTTCAGGACGCCCGGGGTGACGGTCAGCAACACGACCGAGACGAGTGCCCAGACCTGGGTGGCCAATAGGAACAGGGCCAGGACGACGACGGTTGCCGACAGCCGCGGCATCGCGATGGTGTGGAAAAGCTGCCACCGGGTGAAGGCGAAGGTGGCCAGATGGAGCATCATCCCGCCGAACAACAGGTTCGCGACATCCGTGGGCAATTGAAGGTGCCGAATCGTTCGGTCAGGTGATCCGGCTGGAAGGGGACCCGGTTGGCGGTGGAACAGATGCGCAGATCCAACGCCACCACCCCCGACGACCCGGAGGTGCAGATCATCGCCTGGACCGCGGCCCCGGGTTCGGCCTCCCGAGAGCGCCTCGCCCGGCTGAGGATACTGGCGTGAGAAGCAGCGTATCCGCAACAGCCCTGCCAGCGTGATGGGTGCGGAAGGTGGCTGAGCCGGGTGCGATGCGGTCACCACCCGCGGAACTCTCTCGTGAGGTGATTGGTCGGTAGTTGCTACTGCTGGATGGTGCTGGTGGGGTAGCGTGACGGGAACAGAAGTTCACCGAGACCTGTCGCGTGGTGTTTCGCATCGCAGTTATTGGATTTGGCAAAGGGGGTCTGAGTGGATCCGCCTCGTGGTGCTGGTCGAAGCAAGGATGCGACAACTTGGAAGCGCTGATTTTCCCGAGGGGTTGCGACTGCGAACCTCAGGGGTGCGTGGTGCGCCGTTGGACTCGTGCGTGTGCTGGACCCGTTCGATGTGTCCGTGCGGGATAGTTCGTTGGGTTCCGTTTCGTGGGTAGGTCTCAAGAAGAGAGGATGAGGAGATCTCGGTGAGGTTCAAGAAGATGTTGGCGACGACGTCTCTCGTTGCTTCGATGTCGTGTGGCCAGATGATTGCTCCTGCTTCGGCTGTCACTGTTTCCGAGGATGCGCCGGCGCCGAGTCTCGTGCAGGATGATGTCGATCTCCAGGCTGTGGAGGCCGAGGTCACAACCATTTTTGAACGCTATCTTCAGCAGGATTCTGAAGGCAGGTGGAGCGTCAATGTCGAGGTCGTCCGGCAGGACGGGGCGCCTGAGGCCGATCTGCAACGTATTGCGGAAAGGTTCAATGTTCCGATCGGGACGTATGTGTTCCCGGGCTCGGAGGACAAGGACGCAGGAGGGAAGGGCGCGAATCCCCAACACCAATTCGGCAGCTGGGAGTGGGGAAAGTGCGTGCTCGGTGCTCTCGTCCCTACTTTCGGAGCGGTGGTCGCGAAAGCTATGCAAGGGGGCTATCTTTCCTTGCTGGCCAAAGGGCAGTATGCCAAGGTGGTGTCGCACCTGATTCGGGTAGTCGGGCCTGCGGCCTTGAAGGAGGGGCTGAAGGCGGTGGGTGGAACCGTCGGGTTGATCGGGTTACTCGCTGGTGCAGCTGCTTGGTGCGCCTCCCCGTGGGCGTAGTGATGGATGACACGCAACCCGGTACGCGAGAGAAGGTGATCGCGTACTTTGCCCTGTGCACGTTTCGACTGGGCTTGGTGGGGCTGGCCTTCTTGGTTTTCTGGTTGTCCACTTGGGTTTCCCTTGAGACTGCGGGGATAATTGCTGGTCTGATGGCAATGGTTGTGCTGGGAGGTACGGCATATGAAGTCTTCATATCTCGTGCTGATAGTGCGCAGCTGCCGTACAAGATCATTGTTTCTCTCCTGATAGTGGCTGCCATAGTTCTGCCCGTGTGGGGGACTGAGAAATTCTGGCCTGCGCTGATCTCTACCCTGCTGGTGTCCGGACTTGTAGCAATGCGCCAACCCGGGGGTAGGGATCACAGATAGAGGCTTATTCACAGTCATCGCCAAGTCCACTTGACTCCGGAACTTCGACGAGCG
>CALLVV010000047.1 GCA_938012815.1 uncultured Propionibacteriaceae bacterium | reverse complement strand
CATCAACTGCAACCTGCAGCGCCTCGACGGGCCGGTGCGCGGCAACGGCAAGATCGTTCAGGAGCTTGAGGCCTTCTTCCGGGGCGCGGGCTGGAACGTCATCAAACTGATCTGGGGCCGGGGCTGGGATCCGCTGCTCGCAGCGGACAGCGATGGTGCCCTGGTTACCCTGATGAACGCCACCACGGACGGCGACTACCAGACCTTCAAGGCCAATGACGGCGCCTATGTGCGCGAACATTTTTTCGGGCGCGACGCCCGAACCGCGGCCATGGTCAGGGACTGGACTGACGATCAGATCTGGGCGCTGACCCGTGGCGGTCACGATTTCCACAAGGTTTACGCCGCGTACAAGGCGGCGACCGAGTTCACGGGGGCGCCCACGGTGATCCTCGCCCACACCATCAAGGGATACTTCCTGGGCCAGCACTTCGCGGGACGCAACGCCACCCATCAGATGAAGAAGATGGCCCTCGACGACCTCAAGGCGTTCCGCGACCGGGTTCAGGTGCCGGTTTCCGACGCCACCCTCGAGGCCGATCCCTATCGTCCGCCGTACGTGAGGCCCGGGGCGGAGGACCCGCGAATGCAGTACCTGCAGGAGCGTCGCCGTGCGCTCGGCGGTTACGTGCCGGAACGCCGTGGGGATCGCAAGTTCATCTCGCTGCCGGGGGACAAGGCCTACGAATCCGTCCGCAAGGGCTCCGGCAAGCAGGAGGTGGCCACCACCATGGCCTTCGTGCGCCTTCTCAAGGACCTGATGCGCGACAAGGCATTCGCGCCGCGCGTGGTGCCCATCATCCCCGACGAGGCGCGTACCTTCGGCATCGACGCCTTCTTCCCGACCATCAAGATCTACAACCCCGGTGGCCAGAAGTACACGCCCGTCGACGCGGACCTGTTCCTCAGCTACCGGGAGGCAACCAACGGCCAGATCCTCCACACCGGCATCAACGAGGCCGGTTCGATGGCGGCCTTTACCGCCGCTGGGACCTCCTATGCCACTCACGGCGAACCCATGGTCCCGATCTACGTGTTCTACTCGATGTTCGGTTTCCAGCGCACCGGCGACTCCATGTGGGCGGCCGGCGACCAGCTCGCACGGGGATTCGTGATCGGGGCCACCGCCGGTCGCACCACTCTGACCGGCGAGGGTACTCAGCACATGGACGGTCATTCGCCGATTCTGGCCTCCACGAACACCGCCTTCGCCGCCTACGATCCCGCCTACGGATATGAGCTGGCACACATCGTTCGCGACGGCCTGCGTCGGATGTACGGGGAGAAACCCGAGGACGTCATGTACTACCTCACCGTCTACAACGAGCCCTACGTGCAGCCCGCCGAACCGGAGAACGTGGACGTCGAGGGAATCCTGAAAGGCATGTACCTGCTGCGTCCCGGCTCCTTCGAGGGGATCGGCCAGGACGCCCGTCGCGCGCAGATTCTCGCCTCCGGTGTCGGCGTTCCGTGGGCGCTCGAGGCCCAGCAGTTGCTCAAGGATGACTACGGGGTGGTTGCGGATGTCTGGTCCGTCACTTCCTGGGGCGAACTGCGCCGTGAAGGTCTTGCTCACGACAAGGCCAGGTTCAGAGACCCGTTCGGGGAGCACGCCCCCACCTGGGTCGAGTCAAAGCTGGTTGGTACGGAGGGGCCAATCATCGCCGTCAGCGACTACATGCATGCCGTGCCCGATCTGATCCGACCTTGGGTGCCGCGCGAGTATACGACCCTCGGAGCGGACGGGTTCGGTTTCTCCGACACTCGGGCGGCCGCCCGCCGCTACTACAACATTGACGGCCCCTCCATCGCCGTCGCAGTGTTGCAGCAGCTTGCCCTGAAGGGTGAGGTGCCCCGTGAATGGCCTCTGGAAGCTGCCCAGCGGTACCGCATCGATGACGTCTCCGCCGGGTCCTCCGGAAAGACCGGGGACGCCGAGTGAAGGTTGTCTCCTGAAACGGATCGGATCCCCCGGGTGCACAGGGCCCGGGGGATCTGGCAGGCTAGGTCTCGTGGGACACATAATTCAAGGGGAAGTGTCGTGACAGCCGCGCGGGGAGCCGAACTGCTCGGATTGGATGCAGGCATGGTCGTCCAGGAGTTGGGGTGGGACGAGGACACCGATCCTGATCTGCGCGACGAGATCATGGACGCCATCGACGCGGACATGATCGAGGACGCCATAGAGGCTGTGGATGCGGTCGTTCTCTGGTGGCGGGAGGACGATGGCGATGTTGTCGACGGCCTGGTGGATGCGATGAAGGATCTGGCCGCCACCGGTTTCATCTGGTTGCTGACCCCGAAGGTCGGCAGGCCAGGATACGTTGCCCCGAGCGACCTTGCCGAAGGAACCGCCACCGCGGGCCTGTCCCTGACCAGTTCTGCAAACGTGTCGCCGGAGTGGCAGGCACACAAGGTGGTTCGCCCAAAGGGAACCGCTCGACGTTGACGCCCCACCTCAGGAGGAGTGTGGAAATGACCGTCAGGACAAGAATTGGTGTGCTCACCTCGGGTGGGGACGCCCAGGGCATGAATGCTGCCGTACGGGCGATCGTGCGAGGAGCGATCCAGGCAGGGGCGGAGGTTTTCGCCATCCGGGAGGGCTGGCAAGGAGCTGTCACGGGTGGCGATCACATCAAACAGATGGGGTGGAATGACGTCTCCGGGATCCTGAACAAGGGCGGCACCGTCATCGGGACGGCGCGCTGTCTCGAGTTCCGGGAACGCGAGGGACGCCGGACTGCGGTGAGGAACCTCGTGACCTCGGGCATCGACCGGTTGATCGTGATAGGCGGCGACGGTTCCCTCACCGGCACTCGCCAATTGCGTCTGGAATGGGGTGAACTGCTGTCGGAGCTGGTGAGCAGCGGCGATTTGGATCCGGAACTGGCTGAGCGCCACCCCGTCCTCCAGATCGCGGGGCTGGCCGGCTCGATCGACAACGACATGGTCGGTACCGACATGACCATAGGGACGGATTCCGCGCTGCACCGCATAACGGAGGCTATTGACGCGATCTCTGCAACAGCGGAGTCGCATCAGAGGACTTTCATTATCGAGGTGATGGGTCGCAACTGTGGCTATCTGGCGTTGATGAGCGCCATAGCGGGTGGCGCGGACTACACCTTCCTGCCGGAATCTCCGCCCCGGGAAGGTTGGGAGGATCGCATGATCGATGTTCTCGGCCGGGGAAGGCGGGCTGGGAGACGCGACTCGATTCTCGTGGTTGCCGAGGGTGCTGCGGACCGACGGGGTGAGCCGATCACTGCAAACCGCATCCGCGACATCCTGAAGGAGAAGAGCGGGGAGGATGCCCGGATCACGATCCTGGGGCACGTCCAGCGCGGCGGAAAACCGTCGGCATACGACCGTTGGATGGCGACCGCCTGTGGCGTTGAGGCGGTTTCTGAGGTGCTCGGTGCCGGCGTCGAGACCGAACCGGTTCTCGTCGGTGTGCACAGGGACCGGGTTGGAACACGCCCCCTGCTGGCCTCCGTGGTGGCCACCCGCAGGATCGCTGATTACATCGCTGAGGGTGATTACGAGGCAGCCATCTCGTCCCGTGGCTCCGGGTTCCAGATGATGATCGACATCTACCGTGCCATCACCGAGGCGCAGCCATCGGTGGCGGACCCTGCGGGCAGGAGGATAGCGATCATGCACGCCGGTGCGCTGGCCCCGGGCATGAACCAGCTGGCGAGAGTCGCGGTGCGTTCCGGCATCGACCTCGGCTACCAGATGTTGGCGGTGCGCGGTGGAATGCCGGGCCTGATCGAGGGTAGCTTCGACGATGTCAGCTGGGCCGACGTAGAAGGCATGGCACACACCGGGGGAGCAGATTTCGGGACCCGTCGCTACATTCCATCGGAGTCCGAGCTCTACTCGATGGCGCGTCAACTGGAGGATCACCAGGTGGATGCCCTCCTGGTGATGGGCGGTTACCACGCCTACGCATCGGTTGATCTGATGGAACGGGAACGTCGACGTTACCCGGCTTTCAATATTCCGGTTGCGGTGGTGCCGGCGAGTATCGACAACAACCTCCCGGGCTGGATGATGGCGGTCGGGGCGGATACGGCCCTCAACACGGTGGTGGATGCGATCGACATGCTGCGGATGAGCGCCTCGGCCAGCAAGCGGGCGTTCATCGTGGAGACCATGGGACGCGGCTGTGGTTTCCTGCCACTGATCGGCGGGCTGGCCGGGGGAGCCGAGAAGGCTTACCTACCTGAAACCGGAATTACCCTGACCGAGCTGGAGACCGACATCAAGGCTCTCGTCGACGCCTTCGACTCCGGGCGTAACTTCTACTTGGCCGTGGTGGGGGAGGGAACCAGCGAGCACTACACCACCGAGGTACTGAGCAAACTCTACGAGGCGGAGGGAACCGGACGGTTCTCCGTGCGGGAATCCGTGGTCGGGCACCTGCAGCAGGGAGGCACGCCTTCACCGTTCGACCGTATCAACGCCACCCGGCTGGCCTGGAACGCCATCGGATACCTGAACCATCAATTGCGTGACGGCAAAACCGAGTACGCGGCCGCGCACGCCGAGGTCGAGGGTATGTTCGCTCCTTTTCGCGAAGTGGCCGATGACATGGACTGGGAGAGCATGCGTCCCCACACCCAGTGGTGGCGTTCTCTGCGCAAACCCTTTGACATCCTGAGCCGCCGTCCCGGTCAGAAATGATTCGGCCGGTATTTCTCAGCACAGCGGAAGAGCGATCCCGAAGTTGAGGCTGGCGGTACAGTTCATGCCCGCCAGTTCTTGTCGTGCAGCGGATCCTCCGCCGACGGAGTCCGGAATTATGCTGCGCAGGATCAGCACATGGCCGTCGCTGGTTCGCAGCAGGAAGGTGAACATGACCGTGCTCGGTACTTGGTTCTCGGTCCGCACGCCCGCAAAACCGCAGGTGGTGTAGCTCCCGCCCTGAGCCTGGCTTACCTTGTCCTGGGAGGTTGGGGTGGGGATGGGGGTGCTGAAACGTGTCTGCTGACTCGTCGAGAGTGCCTTGCAGGCCTCCAGGAGGTCTTTCCCCTCGGGAATTTCAACCAATGAGGTCACTTGAAGGCGGACATCGGTTTCGGAGTGCTGAAGACGCACGACCCTGCGGTCGGGTTCGGCCGGTGGCTGATCCTCGCCGTACTCCTTCCATCCCGTGGGAACCGTGAAGCTGGTGTCGTCAAGGACCTGCTCGCTGTCGGCCGGCCTTGCCCCCTCTGTGCTCTCGGGATCCGAGGATGCTGCCGGATCTGGTGCGGGAGAATTCGGCGATTCGGGAGAGGTGCTGGCTCCGAAGGGCCAGAGAGAAACGAATTCCCATGTGCCGCGGGTGACCCAGGACCAGGCCGTGAAGCCGAGGGCGAAGATCAGAATCCCGGTCAGGGTCACCAGGCCGATTCGTTTCAGCCTGCTCAGGAAATCAGGCTTGACCGCTCGGGTTGGGACAACTTCCTTCTCGTTCTCCGCTTTCTCGTCAACGTTTTCAGGCAAGGGAAGTGGTGAAGACGTCGGATCAGGCTCGGGGGTGGTGTGTTTCGGGAGTTCGGGTTCCACCTCAATCGCTGATGCCCGGCTCCGCGCCTCGGCGACCGACCAGAAATCGGAAATCGGCTCAGGCCTAGGCTCTGGTCTGGTGGGTTCGGGCCGCGACAGGTGGGGGATTTCTTGATGCCTCCGGCTTTCGACCTGGGATGATCTCGAGCCATCGAACGGGCTGCGATCCGGTTCGTGCCACTGTGTGGGTTCTGGGTCCGCGAACCGGCGAGCGCCCCTGCGTGCTGGTTCCGGATCAAAATCGGTTTCAGGAAGCGAACGACGCCCCCGGGTGGGAGCCGGATCAACCGTCCTGGCATGCCTGGCCGATGCCCCACGATCAGCCGACCTGCGGGGACCGGCGGACCACGACAAGTCATCCGTCATCCGTTTCCCCTTCCCGCCACCACGGCTGTTCCAAGGAGCCAGTCTAGGTCCCCCGAGAGCCTTCGTCATGTGTCGCATACTCGGATCAATCGTCTCCGGGCCTTTGCATCAGGTGGGTTGAGTCGTTCCGGGAGCAGCACGAAGGCCTCGCGCGGCTAGTGAGAGCGGAGCAGGAACGAGTGATCATTCTGTTTGCCGGTAAGGGCTCTCGAAATTCGTCGATGCTGTCGTTAGGGCCGGTGAATCGGACCGGATTCGCGTTCGAGGATCCTCGCCGGAGGGCGGGGCCGACGGAGCAACAACCGGGCACGGTGAGAAGGCGGAAACCCTACCCGGGCCTCGCGTCACGTTTTTGGTGCGTCGAAACGACGCCACGCGGTGATTCCCGGTGGGCGCAGAGGGACTTGAACCCCCGACCCCCTGCTTGTAAGGCAGGTGCTCTGACCAGCTGAGCTATGCGCCCTTGGGTCCGCCCATTGTGGCAAAGGGACGGGTCCGGGCCAAGTCAGCTGAGAAGAGCTGTTTTGACGCGGGCCGCCACCTCGGCTCCGGGTGCGCGGCCTGCCGCAGCTGCGTTTACTGCCTTCACGATGGCACCCATGTGTTTCATGGTGGGTGTCTCACCAGCTGCCTTCACCTTCGCGACCTCCGCCTCGACGAGGGAGTCCAGTTCCTCGTCGGTCAGCGGGGCGGGCAGATAGTCGGTCATGAACTCGGCCTCGGCGGTTTCCTTCTCGGCGAGTTCCGGGCGTCCGGCCTGGGCATAGGTCGCGGCTGAATCGAGGCGTTTGTGGCGCTCCTTGGTGATCACCGCCAACTCCTCGACGTCGCTCAGCTCGCGCGCCACCTTGCCAGCGACCTCCTCGACGGTGATGGCGGCCAGCATCATGCGGATCGTGGACTTGGCGAACTCGTCCTTCGCGCGCAGCGCTTTCGCCAGCTCGGCCTTGAGACGGGTTTTCGTGGCAGCCATTTGTTTCCTTTCCTTCGATGACACCATTCAACCAGTCATCGGAACAGATTCGAGACGGTAGACTGCCCGCTTGTGGCTGATGCAGACCTCATGACCCAGATTGACCAGCTAGGCAGGTCCTTGGAATCCATCGAGGCGGTGGCCGACCTGCCGGGGCTGCGTGCCGAGATAGCGCAGCTCGCGGAGGAGGTGGCCGCCCCCGATCTGTGGAACGATCAGGAGAACGCCCAGCGTGTCACTTCGACCCTCTCTGCCCGACAGGCCGAGGTGGAGCGCCTCGAGGGACTGCGTGGCCGTCTCGACGATGCCGCCGTGATGCTTGAGCTGGCTGTTGAGGAGAATGACGCTGAGACGAGGACCGAGGTGGAGTGCGAGCTCAACCGGCTCGTGAAGGAAATCGAATCCCTCGAGGTCCGCACCCTGTTGTCCGGCGAGTACGACTCTCGGGAGGCCTTGGTCACCATTCGGGCCGAGGCCGGAGGAGTTGATGCCGCGGATTTTGCGGAAAAGCTGATGCGCATGTATCTGCGCTGGGCCGAACGTCACGGCTACACCGTCGAGGTGTACGACACCTCCTATGCGGAGGAGGCAGGGCTGAAGTCGGCCACCTTCGCCGTCAAGGCGCCGTTCGCCTACGGCACCCTGTCAGTGGAGCAGGGCACCCACCGCCTCGTGCGAATCTCCCCATTCGACAACCAGGGTCGCCGTCAAACCTCCTTCGCGGGTGTCGAGGTTCTGCCCGTGACAGAGGAAACCGACCACATCGACATCCCGGAATCCGACATCAGGGTCGATGTCTTCCGTTCCTCGGGGCCCGGCGGGCAGTCCGTCAACACCACTGACTCGGCCGTGCGCATCACCCACCTGCCCACCGGCATC
>CALLVV010000046.1 GCA_938012815.1 uncultured Propionibacteriaceae bacterium | reverse complement strand
TCGCGCTGGACACCGACCACGTGAAGCCCGGGCAGGCCCAGCAGAAGGTCGCAGCACTCGCAGTAACCGCTGGGCGCACGGCAGCAGGAAGTAGAATCGGTCATCGTCGAGGTCCTCGGAATCGAGTGGTGTGGTAACCCCGATTCTTGAGGGCCTCGACCCACCATCACCCCACCGACACACCCGCCATCAGATCCACGCTCACCCCACGCTCAGGTACGAAGAGCCACTAAAGGAGTGGTGGCTGTGGGCAGTGTCGCGGAAACCGTGCTTGGTTGAGGGAGGCACCCGGTTGTGCAGCACTCAACGCTGTTTTTGGCCCTGAAAGAGGCTTTTTTGGAGTTGAGTGCTGCACAACCGGGATTTTTCCGGTATCCCAGGCGCGGGAACTGGTTCGGGGACGGGGCGCGTTGGCGGGGAGACGCGGGTATCGAAGTGTGTGCCCGCCAAGTGGCGTTCCGCCCAGATGATCACGTCCAGGACGCTGCGCGCCGTGTAGGCCCGTCGACCCCCGCCCACCGATTCGGTCGTCAGGATACCGGCGGCCCGCAGGGTCTCCAGACCCCGGGACGCGGCTGTGCGCGAGATGCCATGGATTCTTGAAGCCGTTGTGATCGTGAGGACGGGTGTGCCCGGTAGGTCCTCCAGGATCCGTAGCGATGCCGAATCTTTCCGCTGAGAGCGACTCGCGTTCCTGTGACTGGCCCAGTGCTGAAGGTCCTCGTTCCATTCCTCTCGGAGATCGGCCAGCTCGGCGGAAATCTGTTCCGCCTGATCGCAGGCAATCATGACGGTTTTGAGGAAGAAAGCGATCCATGCATCGCGCCCGGTCCCGGGAATGCTCTGCGCAGCACTGCCGTTCGGCTTCCTGTTGGCGGGTTCACGAAACAGGGACAGCGCCTCAACATACCCGTCACCGAGCGTTGCCAGGACGAGACTCGTCGGTAGAACCAGCCCGGTGAGCAGGCCTCGGCGTGCCAGCGTCGCGTGCATGAGGGCCCGGCCAACGCGACCGTTGCCGTCGGTGAAAGGGTAAATCGTCTCGAATTGCGCGCGGCAAGCGTCGATCGTGATGACGCGACGGCACGGGCGGAACGTTTCTTCGGGCTGGGTCCGTAATTCTGGGTCAACTTGCAGTCGCGCCACTGTCTCGAAATCGAGAAGGAAATGCTGGGTGACAACGTGGGTGTGACTCATCTGCCGGGGCTTACCTCACGAGTGCTTCTGGAGACTGAGCGACCATGAGGGAGGGTCTGCTTTTCGGATCTGCAATTGGAGATTGCGAGCTGGAAGCAAACCCTTAAAAAGTGGGGTCTGATTGCCTTTCGCGCAGGATGGCGAGAAAGGTGTTTTGGTTAATCAACTAATTGGAATATTCAGGCGCCAACGATGTGGCTACATTGATGGTGGTTTGCCAAGGTGTGGCACGCCCGCTTTCCGCGCCCAACGCATACCGAGGATGCACGCATGCTTACTCATTCACCGCACCCCGGGCTGTCTCGGGTGGTCGCCATGGTGGTGGCTCTACTCATTATTTTCCCGATCGCTGCGTGTGGAGGAGGTGATGTTCCTGGGCAGGTTGCCCCGCCGCTCTCGGCGTCAGAAGCCAAGGGCAAGAAATATCAGGATGTTGTCACTCGTTTCGAGAACTCCGGGTTCACCAATGTTGCGACCGAGGCGGTTGCAGACCTTGTCATTGGGTTGTTTGCTGGTGATGGCGAGGTGAAGGATGTGTCAATCGCCGGTGATTCCGATTACACCGCGAATGAGAAATTCGCTCCGGATGTCCCAGTGGTCATCCGTTACCATACTTTCCCGGCGAAAGAGTCGGCAACACCTGAAGTGGAAGAGACCCCGACGGATCAACCAACCCCGTCCTCGAGTCCGCAATCTTCCACTGCTCCCACGCCTGAAGAAGAGCCCTCCGCCTCGGAGGCGACGTCTACGCCAGGAATCCTGACTGCGGAGAACAACTCGGATCTGGCGGCTCTGCTGAGCCTCAAGGATCCGGGCGATCCCTCGATTGCCGCTTTCGCCAGCAAGTACCAAGGGCGGATAATTGAATTCGACGGATGCGTCATGGTTGTTACTCGGCACGGGTCAACGAAAACTCGCTTCGATTACCTGCTGTCCGCGGGGGATTACGATCCGGACAGCGCGCTGGGACCGAACTTCCAGTTCATCGACATCAACTACTACGACTTCCATTTTCCCGCCGACAAATCGCCGGGCAGTGTTCCTTCTGGAACCAATCTCCGCTTCACAGCCGAAGTGGGGAAGTACGACAGCAAAACGACTCTGTTCCAGCTCCGGCCGGTGAAAACAAGCGTGAGGTGAGTCAGGAGTCCGGTGCGTGACATTGCGGAAGGCCTGCACGCCAAACCCTGTGTGCTCGCTCCTTGACAGAGTCGCTGGCGATTGACGCTGGGTGCGAACCAAGATGCGCCACAGCATCTTGTAGCACGAGTGCTACGTTTGTGTGTCATGAGCGACACCGAGCCGCGGATCAGGAGTCTGTCCCAGCGTGAGCTGCGCAATGAGTCCGGGCGGGTCCTTCGCGCGGTGGGCGAGGGCCAGTCCTTCGTCCTGACCAACAGCGGGGTGCCCGTGGGGAAGATCGTGCCGCTCGACGAGCCCGCACCCACGTTGCGAATCGTCCGCCCGGCACGGCGTCGGGGAGGGTGGGCGGAGTTGGGAATCGCGCGGAGAACCGACGCGAGGAGTCTCTCGGAGATTCTCGACGAGCTGCGTGAGGACAGCCTGTGACCCCGGGCGCGATCGTGTACGTCG
Source organism: uncultured Propionibacteriaceae bacterium (assembly GCA_938012815.1). Classification (GTDB taxonomy): domain Bacteria; phylum Actinomycetota; class Actinomycetes; order Propionibacteriales; family Propionibacteriaceae; genus Arachnia. The sequence continues at coordinate 51,823 of CALLVV010000046.1, read as the reverse complement.
ACACGTCTGCCCTCGGCGCCCTGCTGATCGAACAACCCGAGAGCAATGCTCTGGTCGAGTGGCTCGACCGGACCGCGGATGTGCTGGTTTCCAGTGACCTGCTCGAAACCGAGCTGCGTCGCATCGCAGTCAGGGAGGGGATCGATCAGGGTGCCGTGACCCGGATTCTCGACGGGGTCGGGCTGGCCGCTCTTGACCGGGCGGTTTACCGCGGAGCGGGTCTGCTGCCCATGCCATACCTGCGGACTCTCGATGCGTTGCACCTCGAAGTGGCGATGCGACTCGATGCCACCGCGGTTCTCACCTACGACCACAGGCTCGGCAAGGCGGCCAGGGCCGTGGGGCTCCAGGTGATCGCACCTGGAACAGCGCACGTGTGAAGGCCGGCGATCGAGCAGGAAAAGCAGTGGAGCGCGATCCGGGCGCCTCCTCGAGGAACGGGGGAACGAGGCACGGATCGGACATGCTGAGTTCGGCAGCCGTGTCCAGGAGGAGGTCGCGGGCGAGCCCGGGCTTCTGTCCCATCAACTCATCGGCTCGTTCAAGGCAGGCGACGAGATCCGGGGAGAAAGGACCGCGGAGGCAGGGAGGTCATGTCGAGGTCCTTCCGGTCCGATTGGATGAGCTCAACTGTATGTCGCGGAGGTGACAGAAATTTTCAGGATCCTCGGTGACCGAATCTTCGAGAATCTCCCGTGAAGGGATGCTCATCGTGGCGTTTTCGTGCCGTTCAATGGGCTTCCCGGGATGCCTGTCCTCGGGACTTTCCTGCCTTGAGAATGGCGCTGAGTCGTTGCGGATCGGCGATCACGTCGTAGGAGCGAATCCTGCCATCACGAATGGTGAACGTGAGGATCAGGCGGGGTCGCATCGGATCTCCGACCATGATGACCGGTCCTCCCACCAAGTCGTGCACGTGCGCATCCAACGCATTGGCTCGCAACGCAGCGGTTTCCACAATCACGCGGTCGGCACCTGTGATGCGCAGTGGGCCGCCAGCAGGGAGAGCCTGCGGGTCGGCCGTGCGAACCACTTCGGGATGGAGGACGGCCACCAGACCATCGACATCGCCCCGCTGGGCAGCGGCGAGAAACGCTGCGACCAGCTGCCGTGTCGTTGAAGCATCGGTGGCGGGAACCTCGTCGCGGTGACGGATGCGGCTGCGGGCGCGGCTGGCCTGACGCCTCGCGGCCGGTTCGCTGGTTCCCAGGATTCTTCCGATCTCGGTGAACGTGAAACCGAACACGTCGTGCAGGATCAGCGTGACCCGTTGTGGTGGACTCAACTCGGCCACCACGACCTCGAGTGCGGTCTCGACGTCACGGGCCAGCTCGACGGTAGCCTCCGGTGAGAGCTCATTCCCCGGGCGCTCGGCGAGGGCATCGACCGGAATGGTGGCGCGGCGTCGCCGCATCACATCCAAGCAGAGCCGCGTGACGACCGTGGTGAGCCAGGCTTCCACGTTGGTGACCTCATGCAGGTCGGTGCGGTCGTAGCGGAGCCAGGCCTCCTGCACCACATCATCGGCATCGGCTTCGTGGCCCAGCAGCCGGAACGCCAAGGCCCGCAGGTGATCCCGCTGCGAGGCAAAGACGCCTGGCTTCTGCTGGGAGTTCACAGAGCGAAACCGTAACTACCGATCAGCTCGACCGGCTGCGGCATCGGGTAACCGCTCTCGACATGGGATCCGATCACCTTCGGCAACGCCGCCGTTGCGTCCAGGGACAGCAACGGGTTGTTCCGCTCGTCATCCAGATCGATCAGTGCGACGAACCGGCTGGTGCCCTGCACCTTCCAATAGGCCAGCCGTACCCCGTCCGGACATTCCTCGGCCAAGACGTCGAATGCCGCTCGGAGGGCTGACTCGATCTTCTCGGCGCCAAACGTGTCGGTCGTGAACTCGATCACTCGCTGCATGTGGAATCATCTCCTTGTCATAGGGGACAGGACGTTTTCCCGTCTACCCCTGTGACGCGCCGGCACATCCAAACGTGACCTCCTGCGTTGTCGTTCCGGCCGCCCAGCAGCGGAGAGGAATGGCGGACTGGGATGTGGGCAGGAGTCACGTCGCTGTTCGACTTGAATGGATGATGGCGATGGCGTTGATGCGACCGAGAGCCACACGACATCCGGCGCCTACGTCAGCGCGCCTGGCCTTCACGTCGGCAGCGTCCACGGCCGACTGACAAGGTATTTGGCACACTCGAGTGTGGTTTTCCATCGGTTAGGACAAGGTCACGAGCGGCCGTGAACGAGTTCTGCCATTCGTGTTCTGCGGTACCTGCGGATGATCAGCCATGCGAGGACCCCGACCAACAACAGTGCCGGGTAGGCCTTCCACACGGGGATGCCGACGTCGTAGGTGGGTATGCTTTCCTCGTCGGAATTGGCTTGGGTGAAGCGGATGTCATTGGTGATCTCCGTCGGCATGAAGTCGCCTTCCACCGCAGTCAGGTAGCGTTCACCATCGCCGAGGCCCAACTCACCCGCCGGGACCTTCCCGGCGAACTTGACGTTCAGGTTGCGGGAGGACGATGTCGGTCCCTGCGCATCCAAGCGGTGATCCGCCAGCATGAAGAGCTTCACCCTTTGGCGTTTCCGGGCGTGTCTGGACAGCTTGATGGGATAGATCGGCTCATCGGTGGGGAACTCCATGCGCAGCGAATCCAGTCCGTTCGACAGCGCCGCCGAGTCGCCGCCGGGCGTCAACCGGGTCGCGGTGATCTGCCAGCCTGCGTCGAGATACTCCTGAAAAGTTGTTTCCACCTCTTTTCGGGCCGGGAACCCGTTGGCGCCCAGCCACTCATTGACCGCGGCGGCGCTGGTGCCCTGCAGGGTGGTCACCTCGAACGGCCCTACCGTCTGGACGTCGACGACCTGAACCCCGGGGGCCGCTCCCTCCTTGGGTCCATCAACCCCGGATTGCGGTCCTCCGTCCCGGGAGTCGGGCAGGAACTGTGGCACGTACCGGGGGCGAGGTTTGGTCAGTTCCTTGAGCCGGCCGAAGACATCCTTGTCACCCAGGCTGACCTTTCCCCCGGGAGGCAGCGGCATGATCCAGGCCGCTGACCGGTTCCACGTGGACGTGGGGGCATCGCGTCCGGGCATCCCCATGGTCGAGGCTGACATCGATCACATGTCGGTCAACAAGGTAATCTTGCTCACGGTGCCGGCCATGGCGATCTCGTCCACTACTCCCGAGAACGGCTGTGGAAGGACGCGCCAGCGGTTCTGCTGGACATTGACCAGGACCCCGAAGGAAAGCATCGAGGTATCGTGAGCACCACACTGATCCTGATCCGGCATGGCGAAACCAGGCTGAACGCGCTCGGGGTGTTCCAGGGGCAGCAGGACGAGCCACTCAACGATGTGGGCATCGGACAGGCCCGAGCGGTCGCGGCGTCGATGGCGGGCCTCAGACCGGACGCGATCTATGCTTCCGATCTTCGGCGAGCCAAGCAGACCGCTGACGAGGTCGCGAAGCTGACCGGCCACGAGGTGCACACCGACGAGAGACTCCGGGAGATTCACTGCGGTTCCTGGCATGGACGCAGTATCGACGAGGTATCGCAGGAGTTTCCCCAACTGGTCGAGTTCCGCCGCAGCGGACAGGATTTCCGCCGCTCGGCGACCGGCGAGACCGCGGCCGAGGTGGCCGACCGGGTGTGCGAGGCGCTGTTCGAGATCATCAAGGACAACAAGAACCAGACCGTCATGATCGTCAGCCATGGCCTGGCCATCCGGGTCGGGATCGCCCGGCTGCTGGGCCTGCCCGACGAGCTGTCGACGAAACTCGGCACCTTGCAGAACTGCCGCTACGCCCTGGTCAGCCATTCCAAGCGGAGAGTTCGCCTGTCGGCCTACAACCTTCCCGGCTAGCCCGCCGGTGGTCCGCCGGGATCGGCAGCGTCCCTAACGTTGGACCCGAGCGGGGCCGGCAGCCATGAGGTTGTGACGATGAACAGCAGGCCCAAGGCGACGCGAAGAGAGTTCCTCACAAGGGAAACAGGGTAAGAGGCGGTCGGATCAGTCTGATCGGCGCCTGCGCGCAGGATGTGGCGGAGAGAATCGGGATCAGGGAAGTGGATGTGCCGGCCCGAAGTGTCCCCGCTCGCTCACCACCTGATTGCCCCACTGGGTCAGGGTGTTCAGCGCGGGCAGGAAGGTACGCCCGAAATCGGTGAGCGAATACACCGTCTTCAGGGGCGGTGTGGTTCCGAAGACCTGCCGCGATACGAGGCCGTCCTGCTCCAACTGTTTGAGCTGGTTGCTCAGCACGGTTTCTGTGCTCGATATGAGTGCTCGACGCAATTCGCCGAAACGTTTTCGACCGTTCTTCAAATGGTAGATGATGACTGCCTTCCATTTGCCTCCTACTAGATCCATTGCGACACTGATCGGGCAGGGATACGTCTTTTCTCCCAAGCTCACGAAATCGCTGATGCACTCTGGTTTCACGCCGTGCTCCTGCAGTCTTCGAGGTGGTATCGGAAAGGATAGTTCTTGATCTTGGGGATCCGTGGTCCCACACTGAAATTCGTACATGACCCTACCGCTCATCACGCAAGGGAGAAACGCCATGACCTCTGCCGCACCACTCGTCGCCGTCGCGGGCGGCACCAGCAAACAGGGTCGCAGCGTCGTCAGGACGCTGCTGGCCGACGGGCGCTTCCGGGTGCGCGCACTCACTCGAGATCCATCATCCCCGCAGGCGCGGGAACTCGCGAGGCTGGGCGCAGATGTCGCCGCGGCCCCGCTAGAGCTGGGACATGACGACGAATGGCTCGCCGCTTTCACGGGCGCGCGGAGCGCCTTCCTCGTGACCCCGCCCACGCATCCGGAGAACTCGCGTGAGTTCGAGCTGGGATGCCGCCTGGCGGATGCGGCGGTGCAAGCGGGTGTCGAGCACATCGTCTTCAGCACCCTTGAAAACGTGGACGAAATCTCGGGCGGCAAGCTGTTCGCTCCGCACTTCACCGACAAGGCGCGGATCGCAGACCACATCCGTACACTGCCCGTCGCGCACACCTTCGTGATGCTGGCCTTCTTCTACACCAACCTGCTGGAATACTACGTACCACGCATGGAAGACGACGTTCTCCTGCTGCCCATCTACCTGCCCGAGGATTTCCGTGCGCCCTTCGTGGACCCACTGACCGCGACAGGTCCGGCGGTCCTCGAAATCCTCACGCACCCCGAGCTCTACCAAGGAGAGACCCTCCCGCTGGTGGGGGACATCATCTCACCGCGGGAAATGGTGGAGACCTTCCAACGGGTCACCGGAATAAAAGCCGAGTATCGCAATGCATTCACGCGCGACGGAATGCTCCGCTGGTTTCCCGAATTCGCTTCGGATGAACTGCATGTGAAAGAACTCCTGGGCATGGTGAACTACGCCGTGGACCACGGCTATTTCAGGCCGGGACGCGACCTGGAATGGAGCCGTCGCATCACCCCGGATGCCCTCACATGGGAACGGTTCCTGCGTGTGACCGGCTGGCAAGGGAAGCGCACGGCCTTCAACGCCTCGTGAGTGGCGTCGGGTCGGAAAGATCATCGCCTGGTGGCGCGGGGTGGTCGGTGACGCCGAGACGTTTCACCGCGGCCGGGCTCACCGCGCCGGACCTCGACGTCGACGAGGCGACAACGCTCCTGCATGGGCTGGTGGACGGGCTCGCCATCCACATACTCGTCAACCCGGATCCCGCCTTCGAGCAACAGGCCCTCCGTATGATCGAAACCATCATCGACGGACTGTGACCAACCCGGTTGCGCAATCGTGATTCCTTCTCCAGAGCCTCGCTGGCGTGCAGAAAGAACGGCAACGAAGCGCGATGACTGGTACCGTTGTTCCGTACCACTTTCAGGGGGAGGTGTGGCCGTGTCCATCAGCGCCAGCGAGGCCCGCAGGACGTTGTTCCCGCTCATCGAGCAGGTCAACGACGACTGCACTGCCGTCGAGATCGTTTCCCGCAAGGGGAACGCCGTTCTCATGTCCGCCGATGAATACGCCGCGTGGCAGGAAACGGCCTACCTGTTCCGTTCCCCCGCCAATGCCCGCAGGCTGCTCGACGCCTACGAGAGGGCGCGGGAAGGGCGGACCGAGGAACATGATCTCATCCGGGAGGACTGAGGTGCGCCTGGCGTGGGATCCCTCGGCCTGGGAGGATTACACGTACTGGCAGGCCGCAGGCCGCCGGATTCTCAAGCGGATCAACGCGCTCATCGATGCCTGCCTCCGCGATCCCTTCGGTGGGATCGGGAAGCCCGAACAACTCAGGTATGGGGCAACCGGGGCGTGGTCGCGACGCATCACGGAGGAGCACAGGCTCGTGTATCTCGTCGACGGCGATGACCTGGTGATCCTCCAGGCCCGGTACCACTACTGAGGCCAGCCTCTCGCGATCGGGGCGGCCGTGCGAGGCATCTCGCCCGAGAACGGCAGACCGGGCCAGGGCGAACCGGCGGCTGCGGACCGCTGCGTTGCGATAAGCCTCGCGCATGAACCAGCAGCCCCGCCACGTTCGGCAGGTGACTGCTGGCCACGTTCGTTCCCGGGAAGAAGACGTGAGCGGCGGACAGCGGCAAACACGGATCCCCGGGCCGCTCCGGCGGGGCCGCCTATTCCGGTAGGGGAGTCGTGAACAGTTCGTTCAGCAGCTTCTGATTGATGTAGACGACGTTTCGGCCGATCTTCTCCTTGGCGATCAGGCCGGTGGTGGCCAGCTCATTCAGCCACTTGGACGCCGTCTGCCGCTGGGCCAGTCCCGCGTCCACCACGTTCTCCATTTGAAGATAGGGCTGTGTGAAGAGCAGACGGGTCAGTTCCCCGGCGGGGAGTTTCGGCCAGAACTGGCGGATGTCGTGCTCCACGGTGCCTCGTAGGTCATTCGTCGCCTTCACGAGAGCAAGGGTCCAGCGGGTCGGGGTGGATAGCCTCGAACTTATAATGGGGCAACGTCATGACTGCGAGTGGATCCATACCGTGGTCGCCGTGCAGGAACTTCTCCCACGAGCCCAGGCGATCCAGAATGACCTCACGCCCCTCGGAGGGACGTGTCGAAATTTTGGTGATTTTTCGACACGTTTTACGGACATGTCGATGATGTGTACACGTTCCCTTCTAGCTCCGGGGTCTTCATGATCCAGTGGCAGGGCTCTCGATGCGCCTCTTGCGGGCGATTTGACATCATGTTTGATATCACTTGAGGGAGGTGGTTGCGATGGCATCCATCGTTGTCCGAGGCCTGGATGACTCGGTGAAGCGGCAGCTCGCCGAACAGGCCGAGAGACATGGACGTTCCATGGAGGCCGAGGCTCGCGACATCCTGACCAAGGGTGTGACCCGTCCCAACATCGGCTTGGCCCTCATATAGGCCGTGCAGGGGGTTGGGGGAGCGGATGACCTGCCCATTCCTGAACGTGATGACGTGGCGCGGGTGGGGCAGGTCCTGACCTGATGCCGGATCAGGCGTGGAGCAGGACCTCGCCGTGGACGACGACGAACCAGCCGTCCTCGCTGGCGCCCCACTGCCGCCAGGCCTCAGCCATCGTCTCCAAGTCGCTTGTCGTGGCCAGGCCGAGCTCCACCGCCCGCGGGCCGAAAGAAGTCAGGCACCGCTCCGCCCAGGTGCCGGACCACCATTCACGGTCCTGCTCGGTGGCGAAACACCAGGCCGACGCCGACGTCGTCACATCCCGGAAACCCGCGGCCCGCGACCACGCCAGCAGTCTGCTTCCCGCATCGGGCTCCCCTCCGTTGGCCCGGGCCGTGGCCATGTAGACCTTCAGCCACGAATCCATGCCCGCGGGCTGGGGAAACCACGCATTCGCCGAGTACACGGCGTCGCGCGCAGCGACGATCCCCCCGGGGCGGACCACCCGACGCATCTCGGCGAGCGCCGCCACGGGATCGTCCAGGTGCTGGAGCAGCTGGTGGGCGTGGACGACATCGAAGGTGTCGTCGTCGAAGGGCAGCGCGAACACGTCGCCTTCCATCAACTCCACCCGGTCTCGAAGGCCCCGTTCTGCCAGGAGGGCCCGGGCGATGTCGAGCACGGCGGGCGAGGCGTCGAGCCCGACGACCCTTCCGGGCGCGACGAACTCGGCCAGGTCGGCGGTGACGGATGCGGGTCCGCAACCGACGTCGAGCAGGTCCATGCCCCGGCGCAGGTGGGGGAGCAGGTATCCCGCCGAGTCCTGGGCGGTGCGACGGGAGTGGCTGGCCAGGACCGCCGCACCGTGGCCGTGGGTGTATCGATGAGTGGTCCCTGGGGTTTGCTCGGAAGCCATGGGACCAATAGTGGACCGGCGGGATTTCGCGTCGCAGTCATGTCCGGGATGTGAAAAGAGAGGCAACAACGTGTCAGGGTTTGAACGACGCCTCGACGCATGCCTCGTCGTCTCCATCGTCGCGGTGGGCATCATGTCGTTCGCCGGGGAGGCCGTGGAGACCGCGATGAACGTCGCCTTCCCGGCACTCATGGGCGAGTTCGGGGTGAACACCGCGACCGTGCAGTGGGTCACGACCGGGTATCTGCTAGTGCTCTCCGCGATCATGCCGATCTCCTCGTTCCTGAACCGCAGGTTCCGCGCCCGGACGCTCTTCGTCACGGCCATGCTCACCTTCCTGGTCGGGACGATCATGAGCGGGGCCGCCCCGCACTTCGCGCTCCTGATCGGCGGACGCATCCTGCAGGGCATCGGGACGGGTATTGCGCTGCCGCTGATGTTCAACATCGTGCTGCAACAGGTTCCCCACGAACGGATGGCAACCATGATGGGTCTCGCCACGCTCATCACCGCCATCGCCCCGGCCGTGGGGCCCTCACTCTCGGTGGTTTCCTCATCGGCGCGCTCGGGTGGCGTTCGATCTTCCTGGTGCTCGTTCCCTTCCTGGCCATCGCCCTGGTGCTCGGGACCCTGACGATCCGCCAGGCCCAGGAGATCAGGCGGGTTTCCTTCGCCCCAGTCCAGTTCCTGCTCATGGCGGCCGGGTTCGTCGCCCTCATCTTCGCCACCAACGCCGCCTCCACCAGCGCATGGACCAGCCCGGAGGTGCTCGGGCTGTTCATCCTGTCCGTGGCGCTCATGGCCGGTTTCGTCTGGCTCTCCCGGCGCTCCGACGATCCCCTGCTGCGGGTGCGGATCTTCACCGACCGCACCTACGCGTTGAGCATCGTCTACGTGGTGCTCATCCAGGCCGTTGTGCTGGCGTTGGGATACCTGATCCCGTACTTCGCCCAGGTCGGCAAGTCGATGGACTCCTTCGCCGCGGGCTGTCTACTGCTGCCCGGGTGCATCATCGGCGCGCTCCTCACCCCGTTTGGCGGCGGGATCCTGGACCGCTTCGGTCCTAGCGGCCCATCCTCACCGGCGCCGCCATCGGGGTGGTGACCCTCGTGCTCTTCGCCGTCCTCGGCGTTCACGGCTCAGGTGCTCCGCTGGCGTTGATCTACGCGCTCTTCCCGATCCGCCAGGGGTTGTCCGTCTCGAACTCCATGACCAACGGCCTGCGTTCCCTTCCCGATGACCTCCAGGCCGACGGCAACGCCGCGTTCAACACCATCCAGCAGCTCGGCGGGGCCATCGGAACCGCGGTGGCGACCGCCATCGTCAACGCGGCCGAGGCAGCCGACCCGGTGGCGGGCACGACGACGGGAACCCAGCTCTCGTTCCACGTCCTGCTGGGCACCGGTGTGGTGGCGTTCGTTGCAGCGCTGGGCGTGTTCATCCAGCCGGGAAGACCCGCCGGTGAGCCGGCCTGACGGAGCAGGGGCGATTCGTCGCCGGGAAGGTGATGGTCGGTGGCATGCTGGAAACGCCCGCAGGGTTTCCGTGCCGAGCCGTCGTCGAGCGCGAGGAGGCTGTCATGACCGGTGAAACCGTGATCGCGGTGCCCGCCCCCGATGTCAGGGTAGAGCTGCCGGGAGGTTTCGTGGTGGACACGGACCGCGGTCGGCTCGACCTGGAACGCGTGCACCGCTGGTTGTCGACGGATGCGTACTGGGCACTGGGGCGGTCCCGCGATTTCGTGGAGCGGGCCGCGGCCGCGTCGGTGAACTTCGGCGTGTACGGACCAGACGGCACACAGGTCGGGTACGCACGGGTGGTCACCGATGGTGTCGCCTTCGGATGGCTCTGCGACGTCTACGTCGCGCGCGATGTGCGTGGGCGTGGGATCGGGGTCGCGCTGTCCCGGACCGTGGCGGAAACGTTCCGGCGACTCCGGCTCAAGCGGCTCATGCTCATTACCCCCGATGCACACGATCTCTACGCTGGGGTGGGGTTCGTGTCCTTCCCGGACCCGGAGAAACTGATGGTGCTGGGGCCCGCCGACCACTGAACGAGGGCTGGCTGATCCGATGCCCTTGGATCAAGGGCGTGGGTGATGGGGTAGATGGCGGCGAATGCCTGGCCATTGATGGTTTGAATGGGGTGGCGGGGGAGGTTGTTGCTGAAGAAGTTTGGTAGCCGCTGTAATTGTTAGTTTACAATTTGACGGATAACTCCCCCGCCAAGACAAGAGTAACGCATATCCTGGCACAATGACAACACTTACCGAAAGTTAATTATAATATGGCCGAGGAGGGTTGAAATATTTTATCCGCCGGGATGTGGGGCAGGGGGATTTGCCGATCCGTGGCCTTGGCGTCATCCGGGTATAAACCCAAGCGAAGGTGCGTTGCGCGGATTTGTTTGAAAACGGCAGGAAAATTCGTCGGATGTCCGAGGTGTTTCCCCGTTCGGGGCGTGGCTCGGGTCATGGTTGGCCGACGGGCGGACGTCCGCGATATGCCGGGACGAGCTTCGGCGGCGACGATCAACGCCGGTCAATTAATCGATAAAACGATAAAATTTCAAAAGATGAGTACCTTTCCCGGGCTCGGCTGGACCGACCGTGAGTGCCGGCGGGTGGGTGGAGCTGCGAGCGCTCCTGGCGTGCTGGTTCTCCTGTGGTCCGCTGGGCTTCTGTTGTTTTTCTCGCCAGGGCGGTTCCCGTCCGGGATGCGTGACAGTTCTCTGTGTGGTGTCACCTTCGATGACACGCCCGGGGGCTCGGGTGGTGGAGTGGATTCCCGGGCGGCTGATTGAAGAGGCAAACACACTAGTAAAACAGTAAATAACTACTGAAGGGCGCGGCTCCTGCCCGGTTCTCCTTACCCGGGTGGGCTGACGGGGCCCGTGGTCCTGTGCTGGGGTGGTTTGCAGTCCATTTTTCCTAGCCAAGAGAGGACTGCTTCATGAAGATGACGCGTTTGTTCGCGGGTGCCATGCTGACCGTCGTGCCGCTTGTCGCGACCCCGGCCGCCCAGGCCTCCGCTGGATCGGATGCGCCTGTCCAGACGGTCGCGCAGGGTGCTCCTGCGACCGTCGCGCAAAGCAGTGCCGCGTACTCCCGCACCATCCTGGCCAAGGTCAACGAGCTGCGTGCGAGCTTGGGTCTCAAACCCGTGACCCGGTACGCCCAGCTGGACTCGATCGCCCAGGACTGGTCTGAGCAGATGGCGTCGAGAAACTCAATGTCGCACCGGCCGCAGTTCGCCAGCGGCTACCCGAGCGGCTGGAACTCGGCTTCGGAGAACGTTGCCATGCGTGGTGGCAGCGCCCTCAGCGGTGACATCGGCGCCCAGCTCTTCGAGCAGTGGCGGAACTCGCCGGGCCACTACGCCAACATGGTCTCCCCCAACGCGAACGCGCTGGGAATCGGCCTGGCCTACAACTCGGCCACCAAGTCCTGGTATGCCACCCAGAACTTCGCGGGCTACCAGAACCCGACCGGGTCGGGTCTCGTCGCCTCCTGACCACCGGTCAGCGTTCGCGACATCGGGGCGGTCCGGATCGGCTCAGCCGGTCATCGGGCCGCCCCGATGCTGTGAGCAATGGTTGACTGGTCCCGAAAGGGATGAGCGATGAGTGATTTCCGAAGGAAGCTGGCGGAGTTCTTCGACGCGGAGAACCGGCGGGACTGGGACAACTACCGGGAGTTCCTGCACCCACAGGTCGAATGGGTCCTGGAGGAAGACGTCATCAAAGGGCGCGAGCGCTACTGTGAGACCATCGTCGCTGCATATGCACAGTCGGCCTCCCGGTTCAGGATGCACCAGATGCTTGAATCCGAGGACCGCAGACGCATCGCCACGCTGCTCGTGGACACGGATGGCAGGCGCTCACTGGACATCTTCGAGTTCGAGGATGGTCTGATCCGCCGGGAATGGGAGTACCTGCTGGGGCGTGGCGCCGACTGGAACGGAGAGTCCCTCCTCCGAGGTCGGGGAGATGTCGAGGAAAGCCGCTTTGACTAGGGGCTTGACAGCTGGCAGCGGTGCCCAAAGGCATTCTGTGATACAGGTGGAACGCCCTTATTGATACAAAAAGTACAACCCCTGCGGTGCAGATCGTGCAGGCGGTGGGCGTGGAGGAGAATGGGCGCGTGATGTGTGACGACGAGGTGAGCTACGACGTCGACCGGCTCCCCTCCCGGAACGAGACGCGGACGCTCTACGACTCCGTGGGGTGGGCCGCCTACACCGACGACCTGGATGCGCTGATCCGCGGGTTGGAGAACTCGGCGGTCGTGGTCACCGCGCGGTCGGGCGGGGAACTGGTCGGCCTGGCGCGCATCGTCTCCGACCGGGCCACCATCGCCTACCTGCAGGACGTTCTCGTCCATCCCTCCTGCCGGCGTCGCGGAATCGCGACGGCGCTCGTCAACCGGGCCTTCGCCCCCTTCTGTCGGGTGCGTCAGCACGTGCTTCTGACCGACGCGGAGCCGGGGCAGCGGAGGTTCTACGAATCAATCGGTTTCACCGAGATCCGCGACCTCCCCGGGCAGGGGTGCAGGTCGTTCGTCCGTTTCAATCCGTGACGCACCGAACCCGGTGGGCGGGTTCCCGCTAGCCTGTGCTCCCATGAGGGAATCCCGGGTGCGTGCCGCGCGGCAATCGGACGTGGAGGCACTCGCCGCGCTGGCCGCGGAAACCTTCCCGATGGCCTGTCCGCCCGAGATCACCGACGAGGACATCGCGGTCTTCGTCGAGGCGAATCTCAGCCCCGAGCGGTTCCGCACCCATCTTGATGCGCCACTGCGCGCCGTCCTCGTGCACGAGACCGACGGAGGCCTCGACGGCTACCTGCTCATGATGGCCGGTGACGACTTCCTGCCGGATCCCTCCTTCGGGGTCACGCACCTGCCGGCCGCCTACCTGTCCAAGTGCTACGTGCGCCTCGGCAGCCACGGCGGCGCGGTCTCCAAGGCCCTGCTGGACGAAGCCAAACGCATCGCCGCCGATGACTTCCGGGTCGCATCCATGTGGCTCAACACCAATCAGGACAACGTCCGTGCCTGCCGGTTCTACGAGAAACACGGCTTCGTGAGGGTCGGTGTGAAGACCATGCAGGTGGGCGACCAGGTCTGCGATGACTACGTGTACGAACACGTCCTCGTGACCTCCTGAGGCACTGGGGAAGAGCCCGGTGTGGCGGAGCCGGAGGGTGCGCCGGGCGCGGGGTGTTGCGCGCGTGACAACGCGGACGTGCGGTGCTTGTCCCGGACCCCGGTGATGCGGATGCGATCCCGCTCGACAACCGTGCCCGACAACCGTTCGAGGGATCCCGCCGGGCCTCCGGGAAGGGTGACAAGTCCCGCTGCGTGATTGCCCGCCGACCGGGGCCGGCAAAATTGATGGTAGTTTCTAACATGTGCGAGTAACTAACATCAAGAGTGGGTGGTACGGACTCATCGCCCTGTCGTTGGGCATGGTCCTGCTGTTCATGAACACGACGATGATCAACGTCGCGCTGCCCGCATTGTCGTCGGGGCTCGGGGCGAGCGGCGGGGAACTGGAGTGGATCGTGTCCTCCTACAACCTCGCATCCTTGTCCGTGCTGCTGCTGGGCGGCGCGCTGGGGGACCGGTTCGGGCACCGTCGTCTCCTGCTCGGAGGGATTGTCGCGTTCATCGCCGGAGCGATCCTGGCTGCGGTGGCGAAGGCGGTGATCGTGCTGCTTGTCGCCCGCGTGGTCATGGGGCTCGCGGCATCGGTTTTCACCCCCATGTCGCTGGCGCTCATTCCCCGGCTCTTCCCGCCCGGGAGGCGTGCCGTGGCGACGGCGATCTGGACGGCTGCCGGTGCGGTGGGAGCGCCATTCGGTCCCCTCGTGGGCGGGCCCATGATCGACCGCTGGGGATGGTGCGCCGTGTTCTGGCTCGACATCGTGGTCGCGGTTCTGGTCCTGGGCCTGTGTCTGGTCTTCGTCCCTGGCGGCCGGGTGAAGGGCGGGGAACGCTCGCTGCCCCTGGCGCAGATCGTGGTTTCCGCATCGGGTTTCTCCCTGCTTACCTGGGGACTGATCAACGCCGAACGCGCCTGGGTGGCGCCGACCACCTGGGGTCCGCTCGTGCTGGGGGTGGTTCTGCTGGTGGTTTTCGTGCTTCTCGAAACCCGGTCCGGGAACAGGCTCACCGACCTGGGGCTGCTGGCGGAGCGCCGTTTCCGGACCTCGGTGCTGGTCCTCATGCTCATCAGCTGCGTGCTCTTCGGAATCCTGTTCGTCGCGCCCAGCTACCTCCAGACCGTCCTCGGCAACAACGCCACAACAGGAGGGATGATGCTCATGCCGGTGGCGCTGACGGCGGTGATCGGTGCCGTCGTCGCAGGATGGCTGGCCCGGTTCGAGGCGCTTCGGGAACTCATCCTGCCGATCGCGTTGGTGCTCGTGGCGGCCGGACTGTGGTTGTGCTCGACCAGCACGACCAACAGCGGGTACGCGCCGATGTTCTGGGGGTTGCTGACGGCCGGACTGGGTCTCGGCGTCGGGCAGTCGCGAGGCATCACTTTGGGCATGAGCACCGTCCCGGACGAACGCGGCGGGGCCGGCGCTGCCCTGCTCAACGGCATCCGCCAGCTCGGTGCCGTCCTGGGGGTCGCGTTGTTCGGGTCACTGACCGGGAACTGCTATGCCGCAGGGGTGGCGGGAACCGCCGGAAAAATGCCCGGCGCCGACGGGGTGGCGATCGCCCAGTCCATCGCTGCAGCCTTCGCGGTGGCCGACGGTCTGCCCTCGGCGCAGGCCGCATCCATCCGGGCAGCCGCATCCGGCGCCTACGTCGCTGCCGTGCAGACGGTGTTCGGGGCCAGCGCGCTGGTGGCGGCCGTTGCAGCCGCCGTCCTCATCACATCCGCCGCGGTGCGCGGTTTCGTACAATCGCGGCCATGAGCAGCGACCGCCGAACGCGCAAGAAACTCGCCACGCGCACGAAGATCCGGCACGCCGCCCTTGACCTGTTCACCGCGAACGGGTTCGAGAACGTCACCGTCGAACAGATAGCCGACGCCGCCGACGTCTCACCCATGACCTTCTACCGGCATTTCGGAACCAAGGAGGCCGTCATCGTCGACGTCATCCTGACCGGGAGCATCGGGCAGGCGATTCACCGCGAGGCCACCTCGGTGCCGGTGGCAGGAACGCCGGAGGAAGTTGTCGTCCTGGCCGATTCCATCCTGGATGACTCCGCCGACTGGATCGACGATTTCGCGCGCCGGATGAAACTGGTGCACGGCAACCCCCGGCTCCAGGACCTGCTGTGGCAGCAGACCACAGTGTGGACCGCGGCATTGGAAACCCTCCTGGCCGGCGACGGGTTGGGGGCTCGCGCCCGTGCGCGCGCCATCGTCGGCGTCGGTGTCGAGGCGTGCCTGGCCTGGCCGGACCGGGAAGGCTTCCCCTCGGCCTCGGCGCTGCGCCAATGCCTGCGGGAGGCGGCGGAAGTCCTGGGCTGAATGCGCGGGAAACCCTCGCAGATCGTGTAGTCCTTTCGGCCAGATGCGCATCGTGGGTGCTCATTGCGCTTATATCCTGAGATTTTCTTGGGAGCCCCCGGGTGGGGCTTGCGGGTTTTGAGGCCCATGAACTGGGGGTTTGACCCCTTGGGGTGTCCGAAAGTTGCGCGTCGGAACCTGAAAATACATTAAGAAACTGCTTGGATGGTTGGCGCCTGCCCGATTCGAGAGGACTACCGATGAAGATGGTTCGCCTGCTCCTGGTGGCGTTGCTGGCCGCTGCGGTTTCACTCGTCGTCCCGACGGCTCACGCCAGGACTGGGCAGCAACGACCCGCTGTTCTCCCTGCGGACGTCAGTGAAAAGGGTGCGGAGCACACCCAGACCATCCTGAACAAGGTCAACAACCTGCGGGCCAGCCTGGGTTTGAAGCAGGTCACCCGGATCGCTGAGCTGGATGCGGTGGCGCAGGACTGGTCCGAGCAGATGGCCGCCCGAAAATCGATGGAGCACCGCCCGAACTTTGCCGACCACTACCCGCAGGGGTGGCAGGGTGCGTCGGAGAACATCGCCATGCGCGGCGACGGCGGCGACATCGGGGCGCAGCTGTTCGATCAGTGGCTGAACTCCCCGCCGCATTACGCCAACATGACCGACCCCAACGCGGACTCCCTGGGGATCGGCATCGCCTACGAATCGGGCAGCGGAAGCTGGTACGCCACCCAGAACTTCGGAAGCTACGGCGATCCCATCGGCAGGGGACTGACCGAGAGCGGCCAAGGCTCCGGGGAACGGTCCGGTTCGTCAGAAACCGGGAAGAACACCAGGGGCGCGACGCCCACAGCGACGAAATCCGAAAGCTCGGGCAAGAAGAAGACGTCCCGGAGCGGCGAACGGAAGCAGAGCGAGAAAACCGAGTCAGCCACCCCGACGCAGACAACCGAGTCCCCCGAGGCCACCGAAACCCCATCGGAAACGGTGACCCCCACACCCACGTCAACCCAGGCCGCGAGCACCCCGGAAGCGACGCCGACCCCCAGCGCCCCGCCGAGCAGCGCGGCCCCCGTGGCTGCGACGACGCCGAACGGTCCCGCCTCGCCGATCATCTTGATGGGGGCCGGGGCCATCGTGATGGTCGGTGGGGCTGCCGCGACGGCGATCGTCCGCCGGGTCCGTCTCCGCGGGTAACGCGCCCGGCGTAGCCGCCCGGGATCAGTCGATCCTGAGCTCTCCCATGGCGTCCCAGTCGTCGCCGTCGACGGTGCGCGAGATGATTCTGGGGGTGGCGGTCAGGAAGGGACGCATGGTTTCGAGTCCGGCCCTGAAGTGGTCGGAGGTGACGTGGGCCTCGGCGGCGCCATCATTGAAGGCCTCGACGAGAACGAACTCGTTCGGGTCCTCCACGCCGCGGGACCACTCGAACCACTTGTTGCCCGGCTCGGCACGGGTGGCGGAGGTGAACGGCCCCACCGCCTCGATGAACTCATCAGCCAGTCCGGGTTTCACGGGGAACTTCACGACGATCAGGATCATGTCGTCAACTCTATGTCCTTCCCGGGTGAGCTGGGGCGTGTGGTCGGACTGCTGTCCGGGTACCAGAAGCGGCTTCGGCTCGGGTCGCTCATTCCTTGCGTCCCGGCTCAACTGATGTCAACGATGCTCGTCGTCATCAGGCATCGGTTTTCTCCCGTGGGAGGCGGCGTTCTTTCTTCCACTTGGCGTATCGCCAGCTGCAGATCACGCATCCAGTGACGATGATGTAGAGGAGTGTTAGTTCCACCACTCCGATGTTGGCCCCTCCGAGGGAAATAAGGGGAGCGAGCAAGGGCGGAAGGAGAAGGCAGATCAGAATCGAAAGTATCAGCCGAACAATCACGCGCATCCTTGTTGCCTTCCCAGCTGTTGGCTCCCGGGGTGTGTCAATATCACCGTACCCGCCCCGCCGGGGCGCTCACGTGACAGGGGTCTCCCGGAATTCACCGGGAGACCCCTGAGGGTCCGTTCGCCGACGGGCCGGTGCGGATCGTCAGATGCGCAGGTCGTCGGTCAGTGGCGTCGGGTGCCCGAAGCGGTGGTTCGTCACCGAGACCGCCTGCTCGTGCACGTAGGGCAGCAGCGCCAGGCGACCCGGGTAGAGGGTCGGACCGGCGTGGACGCTGACGTCGATGGATCCGCCCACCGCGGTCAGCAGGTCCCGCTCGCCCAGGTGCCGCACCCTGCCTCGGACGCCCCGGTCGAACCGGGCATCGTCCTTCACCTCGACCGTCAGACCGAAACCGGTCAGCACCTCCGACAGCTCCTCCGACGGGGCTTCGCGGAACGAGAAGGTCGCAGCAGAGCCAGTGATCAGGACCGCCGAGGCCTCCCGCAGCACACGCACCGGGTCGTCGACCTCCACCCGGACCGTCACCGGCGTGGGACGGTACCGGAACGCGTTGATCTCCGCCTTCAGGGCCGACGGGTCGTGCGAGACCCCGAACAGGGTCCGCCAAGCCACCTGATCCGAGGTGGCCGCCACGTTGAGCTGTTCGAGCTGCTGCTCGTTGAGCACCCGGGCGGCGGCCCGGAAGAGATGCACGAGTTTCGGGTCGGTGAGGGCACCGGCGGGACCGAGATCCTTTGGCTCCCAGGAACCGAAACCCACCACGTAGT
The DNA here is from genome assembly GCA_938012815.1 of uncultured Propionibacteriaceae bacterium. Taxonomy (GTDB): domain Bacteria; phylum Actinomycetota; class Actinomycetes; order Propionibacteriales; family Propionibacteriaceae; genus Arachnia. The sequence continues at coordinate 33,390 of CALLVV010000046.1, read as the reverse complement.
TCGGGCCACCGGCCTTGCCTCCTGTGCCGACCGCGGAACGTTTCCACCCGCCGAAGGGCTGACGCCGCACGATGGCCCCGGTGATCCCGCGGTTCACGTACAGGTTGCCTGCCTTCACGTGGTCCAGCCAGAACTGGATCTCCTCGGCGTCGAGGGAGTGCAGACCGGCCGTCAAGCCGTACTCGGTGCCGTTCTGCCACTCCACGGCCTGCGTCAGGTCGCGGGCCGCCATCAAGCCGAGCACCGGCCCGAAGTACTCCACCTGGTGGAAGGCGCTGCCCGGCCGTACCCCGGTCCGGATGCCCGGGCGCCACAACCGGTCATCAATGCGTTGCGGTTTCAGCAACCACGTCTGTCCGTACTCCAGTTCGGTGAGACCGCGCCTCAGTTTCTCGCCCGGCACCTCCGTGAGCGGACCCATCTGGGCCGCCGGATCCTCCGGCCACGCCACCGTCAACGACGACGCGGCGTCGACGATCTGATCCAGAAGACGCCGCGACTTGGCCACCGACCCGACCAGAATGCCCAGCGACGCGGCGGAACACTTCTGCCCCGCGTGCCCGAAAGCGGACGCCACCAGGTCGGCGGCGGCCAGGTCCAGGTCGGCCGACGGGGTGATGATCAGGGCATTCTTGCCGGAGGTCTCGGCCAGCAACGGCAGATTCGGCCGCCAGGAACGGAACATCTCCGCGGTCTCCGCCGACCCGGTCAGCACGACCAGTTCGACGCGTTCGTCACGCACCAGCTTCTCGCCGAGCGCACGATCACCCATGACGACGTACTGCACCAGGTCGCGCGGCAGACCCGCCCGCCAGCACGCCTCGGCCAGCAGCGCCGCGCAGCGACGCGACGGGGATGCGGGCTTCAGCAGCACCGCCGACCCCGCGGCCAGCGTGGAGGCGACCCCGCCCAGTGGAATCGCGATCGGGAAGTTCCACGGTGGAATGACCGCGGTGACCTGCGGTGGACGGTGTGCGGCGCCGTCGACCTCCTCCCCGGCGAGGGATGCGTAGTAATGGGCGAAGTCGCAGGCCTCGGAAACCTCGATGTCCGCCTGGTCGATGAGCTTGCCCACCTCGTCGGCGGCGGCGGTGACCAGCTCGGTGCGCATCGCCTCGAGTTCGACGCCCAGCCGGTGCAGCGCGGCGGCGCGTTCCTTCGCCGGGGTCGCGGCCCAGCGCTTCCCCGCGGCGACGGCGGTCTCCAGCACCTTGTCGAGGGCTTTGGCGGAGTTCAGGGTGCCCTCCGTCACGGTGCCGCTGCCGAGGTCGGGCGCGGGCAGCGACTCGCGGATGGAATCGGCCCATCGCTGGTTGCTGAGCAGCGCGGGATCGGTGTCGGAGGTGTTGGCGAACACGGACGTCGGTTCGCTGCGTTCCTGGACCGCCCAGGCACTCGGGGTGGGGGAACCGACCAGCGCGACGGCGTCGCGGTAGCGTCCCTCCTCCTTGTCGAGGAAGGCGATGTCGCGGCCGAGGGAGGCCGCCCCGGACATGAAGTTCTCCGGTGCTGCGTTCTCCTCCAGACGCCGCACCAGGTAGGTGATCGCGGAGTCGAACTCGCTGCGCGGCACCACGGGAACGTAGAGCCGCAGGGCACCCATTTCGTCGAGGATCACCCGCTGCAACGGCACCGCCATGCCTGCCAGCATCTCGATGCCGAAGCCCGAGGTGATGCCGCGGGCCTTCGCCAGTTCGACGGCGGTGGCGAGGCTGTAGATGTTGTGGCTGGCCGAACCGACGTGCAGGGTCTTGACGGATTCGGGGGTCAGGAGCCGGTCGAGGGCGCTGAGGTAGCTGGCGTCGGTCTCGACCTTTGACGGCAGGATCGGGTTCGGCCAGCCACGCAGCTCCGCCTGGGTGCGTTCCATCGCCAGGTTGGCGCCCTTGACCAGACGCACCCGCAGTGGAATGCCCCCCGCCTCGCAGCGGCGCCGCGCCAGCTTCTGGATGTGCTCGATCATCAGCGGTGACTCGCGCAGGTAGGCCTGGACCGCCAAGCCCATCCTCAGCTTCGGCAGTTTCATGGCGAACCGCTCGAACACCTCAAGGGTGAGGTGGAGGTCGCGGTACTCCTCCATGTCGAGGTTGACGAGCTTGCCCGACCTGTTCGCGGCCTCCATCAGCGGGCCGAGACGAACCACGGCCTCCTCCACCGTCGCGTCGTGGGCCCACGGCGAGTGGGGGCCCATCACCGAGGACACCTTGATGGAGACGTAGTCGACGTCGGGTCGGTTGAGAAGCTCGATGGTGCGGTTGAGCCGCGAAGATGCGTGCTCGTCGCCCAGCACGGCCTCACCCAGGAGGTTGATGTTCAGGCTTGCGCCGCTCTTGCGCAACCTGGCCAACGCTGGCCCGAGGTCGCTGCCGATGTCGACCACGAGGTCGCCCAGCAGCAGGGAAAAGGCGCGCCGCACCGCTGGCAGCATTGCCCGGGGTGCGGGAGCGACGCCGAGGCCGAGGCCGGCACGCAGGTAGGAGGGTAGGAAGGGGACGGATTGCCGGGCCAGGCGACCCAGGTTCTTGGCTGCCACCGCCGGGTCCTCAGGGCGCAGGACGCCGTCGACGAACTCAAGGGTGAAACGGAGCCCGTCCGGGTGCTCGAGGGCACTGGCCAGCAACTTTGCCGCCCGGGGTTCCGGGTGGGCGAGGGAGCGCTGCGCCCATCGTCGCGCGGTGCGCACAGCTTTGTCCGTCAATGCTTGATTGGTCACGTTGCTCACAGGGCCATCTTGCCCCAAGCGCCGGCCACATGGGCCAGGAAGGTGGAATTTAGGACATTGCGCCGTGGCTTCTGGTCCTTCCCAAGGGGCCGGGCCGACCGTCGCACGCAACCTTGGAATTTCCTGGAAGTATCTTTGGCCGGAGAATCTTCGTGGCAGGGTGGGAGTGTTCGCGTCCCAGCGGGTTACCAGAGAACCAGGAGGAGACCATGTCAGATTCCGTCCGTCGACGCTTCCGTCCGCTGTTCGCGTCGGTGCTTGCCGGAGGGCTGCTGGCCGGTTGCGTGTCCTCCACGGACCAGAACGCGACCTCTGAGTCCGGATCGCCGGGCGCCCAGGACTCAGCGGCCATTGCCCTGCCCACGGCTCGCCCCTCGGGCAGGTCGGGAGCATCTCCGTCCGCGACGCGGTCGCCAGTGTCGATCCCGGGGGCCTATTCGGGGGCGGGTGGGCCGCGACCCGTCAATGCCACCCCGATCACCGCCGTCCACTCGGGGTACGCGGTGATCATCACCCCGTCGGAGAACATCGGCTGCGAGTTCTCGGACACGACCGCGGGCTGCGGGATCATCAGTTACACGAACAGCAAGCTCTACGGTTCCGACGAGCTCGGGCCCAAATGGTGGGTGAGGATGAAGAGTCCCGCCTCCGCGGGTCAGGCGGAACCCGAGATCGTCTCGAGAAGCGAACCTCCCCTGTTCCAGAAACCGGAAACCCCCGGCCAACAGGTGGAGTACGGGACCGTCGTCTACCACGGGGACTACGTGTGTGCCTCCGAGAACGCGGGCCTGACCTGCTGGAACACCACCACCGGTCACGGCGCGTTCATGAACCGCGACGCGACGACGACGTTCTAGACCCCGGGCAGCTGGTCAGCGGATGGCCCCAGCTCACAGGGCGTCCGTGTGCGCCCGGGTTTCCTGGTGACGAGGTAGACGCCCCCGCTCCCGGAGTTGCTACGCCACCTGTTCCCGGACGGTGTTGTTGATCAAGTGCCCGAAACCCCGCGCGGTGAACATGACCCCGTGACCTTGGCCGGTGCCGTCGCCTTGGGGGACCTCGACCGGATACCGGTGGACCCCGCCATCTGCTGAATGGCACCGTGGGTGGGTGACGAGACCGGTTTTGGCTTCCGGGCAGTTGCGAGATTGATGGGTCGCCACCGGGAACCTTCGGAACCGGGAAGGATGAAGGAGCATGGAACACGACCTCCTGGAGTCGCTGCGACGAGCACACGCCGAGGCGAGGATGACCGGCTGGGACTTCTCCGCCCTGGAGGGGAGGCTCATCGCCGACGATCCCTGGTGGGACTTCGAGGCCGACTGCCTGGATGCGATGCGGGACGCCCTGGCCGTCGCCGATCTCGGCACCGGGGGAGGTGAGCGACTCATCCGTCTCGTCGACGCGCTCCCCGATGACCAGGGAGGGACCCGCACCATCGTCGCGACGGAGGGATGGGAACCGAACCTTGCGGTGGCGCGGCGAAACCTGGGGACGCGAGGCATCAAGGTGTTGCCTTATGACGCGGAAACCGGGCAGGTCATGCCCTTCGGGGACGGAGAACTGGACTTGGTGATGTCGCGTCACGAAGGAATCGATGCCGGTGAGGTCGCCCGGGTGCTCGCGTCCGGGGGACGGCTGCTGACCCAGCAGGTGGATGGCCGCGATGCGAAGGAGATCCACGAATGGTTCGAGGCCGGTTTCGCCTACCCCGAGGTCACGGCGGAAAGATTCGTCGCCGATCTCGAGGCCGCCGGGATGAGGATTGATCAGGCCGACGAGTGGTCCGGGCAGATGCGGTTCACCGATGTCGAGGCCTTGGTGATCTACCTCGGCTACGTGCCGTGGGATGTGCCCGGGTTCAGCGTGGACGAACACCTTGAACGGCTGTCGGAGCTGGCCGCCAGCCCCGGGCTCACGGTCACTCAGCGGCGTTTTCGGATTCACGCCACGAAACCGTGACACGGGCCCGGGACTCTACGCCGTCCGGTGCGTGGAACCGGGAAGGCGGTTTGCCGGACGGTGGCAGGATCGATTCATGGATGCTCAAGCAGTTCTGATTGATTCGGTCAACCGGCCCGTCGAGACGGCCCGGACGGTGCTCAAGGAGATCTCCAGGGAAACCCTCCACGCGATGCCCGGCGGCCGGGCGAACTCGATCGCCTGGCTGGTGTGGCACGCCGCCCGGCAGATGGACATTCAGGTGGCGTGGCTGGCCAATGCCGGGCAGTTCTCGGAGCAGCTGTGGATCACCGACGGCTGGGGTGAGCGCCTCGGAATCGACCGCGGCCCGAAGTCGATCGGTTTCGGCGACACCGCCGAGGACGTCGCCGCGCTGCGCGTCGAGGACCCTGCCCTGCTGCTCGACTACTTCCAGGCCTGCGCCGAGGCGTTCAAGACCTACGTCTCGGGGCTGTCCGCCGACGACTTGGATGAGGTGATCGACACCAAGTGGAACCCGCCGGTCACCCGCGGGGTACGGCTGGTCAGCATCATCGACGACGCGGTCACCCACCTGGGGCAGGCGGCCTACGCCCGCGGCCAGATCGAGGAATGGAGCATCGGCTTCTGACGTGGTTTCCCCTGAGGCCCTCGACGCAGGCCGTCGCGGCGTGCCACATCAAAGGTGTGGTGCCGGATCGGCCTGTCGCCCGTGGGTTTGCCCACTGGCCCATCGGGTCCTCCGAGAAGCCCCTACGGGTGTTCGGTACTGCCGGGTGGGAACCGTGCCGGGGACTGTGATCCGTCCGGCCCGCGAGGACGAGCTGAGAGTGCTGGGCGCCGTCGAGCAGGAAGCGGATGCGCTGTTCGCCGAGATCGGGATGAACGACATGGCTGCGGCGGATCCGGAAACCCTCCTGCCCGCCCAGCGGGCCGGACGGGTGCTGGTCGCGGTGACCCGAGCGGACGAGCCGGTGGGTTTCGTCCGGCTTGAAATCGTCGACTCGACCCCTCACGTCGAGCAGGTCAGTGTGCTTCCCGGGTATGCAGGGCATGGTCTCGGATCCCGCCTGCTCGATGCTGCCGAGGAATGGGCCAAGAAGCGGGGGTATCGGCGCATGACCCTGATCACCTACCGGGATGTTCCGTGGAATGGTCCTTGGTATCGGCGAATTGGCTGGGAGGTCGTCGAGGAGGACCGGCTGACACCGGAGTTGAGGGCTCTCCGGAAACGTGAGGGGGCCGCCGGCCTGGATGTCCGACCCCGGCAGGCGATGGAGAAAAACCTGACCTGAGTGGGTCGTCGGGCCTGCAACCGCGAACAAGGCCAGCAAACCGTGAAGCAAGAGGAGTGGGGAGCGGTAGACCTTCCCGAACGGTTGGTTGGCTGACATCACCGCGGCGCCCAGAGGGATGGCAAGGAGTCGCCCAAAGGGATAGTAGTTTTCCACCCAGAGGTATAGTTGACTGCGTGGGTTATCTTGCGAGGCTGGTTGATCAGGAACTGGACGTCTTCATGCCGCACGTCGCCGCGGTCACGATGGATGGTCCCAAGGGGGTGGGGAAGACGTCAACCGCCTCCCGTCGGGCCGTCGACGAGTTGCGCCTGGATCTTGAGCAGCACTGGCGAATGGCCAGGGCGGATCCGGAACTGGTGACCCGGCTTCCCAAGCCGCTGCTCATCGACGAATGGCAGCGGGTCCCCGCGGTTTGGGATGCGGTGCGCAGAGCCGTGGACGACGGTGCCGGCCCCGGGAGCTTCCTGCTGGCCGGTAGCGCATCGCCATGTCTGGACGCCCCGATCCACAGTGGAGCCGGGCGTATCCTTTCCCTGCGAATACGGCCCATGGCGCTTTGTGAACGTGATCTGGTCGAACCGTCGGTCAGCATGGCCGCCCTGCTCCGAGGGGGAGCAGAGGTGTCGGGAACGAGCCCGATGGGAGTGAGTGACTACCTGGAGGAGATTCTCGCGTCGGGTTTCCCGGGGCTGCGCGGGCTTCCTCCTCGCGTGCGGACGGCGCAACTGCGCAGTTACACGACCCGGATCTTCGAACGCGAGCTCCCCGACGAACGCGGCGTCTCGATTCGTCGCCCTGCCTCCCTGATGGGGTGGTTGAGCGCCTATGCCTCGGCCGTGGGTACGACGGCAACCTGGGAGACCATCAGGACCGCGGCCACCCCGGGCGATGCCGATCCACCCACCAAAGCGACCGTCAACCGCTACCGTGACTGGCTGACCTCCCTGTGGCTCCTGGACCCTGTGCCCGCGTGGCGTCCCCTCTGAACCTCGCTCCGCAACCTGGTGCAGGCACCCAAACATCACCTGGCCGATCCCGCGCTCGCCGCCGTTCTCCTCCGCGCAACCCCGGAAATACTGGCCAAGGGGCAGGGACGGTGGCTCGGGTCGCGCGGATCGTTGGTCGGGGGACTCTTCGAGAATCTGGCGATGCTCACCGTTCGAGGCGCCGCTCAGGTGTCGGGGGGCGACGTGTTCCACCTGCGCACCAAACGCGGCGAGCAGGAGGTGGACCTGATTGTTGAGGGCGAGGACGGGCGGATCGTGGCCTTCGAGATCAAGTTGAATCGGGCGGCTTCGGACAGGGACGTGAAACATCTCCTGTGGCTGAGGGAAAAACTGGGGGACCAGGTGGCTGACCTGGTGCTGCTCAACACCGGTGAACACGCCTACAGGCGTCCCGATGGGGTGGCCGTGGTTCCCTTGGCTCTCCTGGGTTCTTGAGGTTCTCGGCCCACATAAGCGGTGCCAGTTTGCTGGCCCTATTCGCGGTTTGCTGGGCTTGTTCACGTTTGCCTGCGCTGTGAGGCCAGCAAACATGAACAAGGCCAGCAAATAGACGGCAAGGCCAGCGGACAAGGGGTAAGGCCAGCGAAAGTCGAAGCAGGCGCGTGAAATGGGTGGTCGCGTACAGGGCCTCGGATGTGGGGGGTGAACGGGGACCGCGAGTCACTACTCGGGCTGGTCGGTGAGCGTCTGTACCACGATTCCGCCGAAACGCGCCTCGTCGGCGTAGCAGTTGATGCCGTCGATGAAGCAGTGATGGCTGGGATGGATCTCCCTGAAGTTCGAGTCCGCGTAGTAAGCGATGAAACCACCTCCGAGAGAGATGTTGCAGAATTCCAAGGCCCGCCCCGACTTGTCGGAAGCCTTCGCCGCGCAGTCGACACACACCCTGCGCGGGTAGCGCGGCAGAGTTTTCGTGCTGGCACCGCAGATGGGACACGAGATTTCGATCAAGGTCACTGCGTTCTCCTTCCTGCTCCGTCAATCATCCTGCAGTTCGGGGTCGTGCCGCCCACCGGACGTAGACTCCCTCGGGTGCGGGAACTCGACTGGGGCGGAGTACCCAACATTCGTGACCTCGGCGGGCTGGCCGGTCGCTGGGGTGAGACGCGATACGGGAGGGTGGCGCGGGGACCTCGCCGCGAGCTGATTCCGGAGCAGGGCTGGCGGGCCTCCCGCGACTGGGGGCTGCGGACCGTGGTGGATCTGCGCTGCCCCGAGGAACAGGGCAGGCGCGACGGCGATCCCCGGGTGGAAGAAGAGACCATGCGGGACGTGGTGATTCGCTGCGCACCCACCGAGGACCACGACAACGCGGAGTTCCGGGAAACCTGTTTCCCGATCCTCGATTCCCCCGAATACTGGCCCCACAACCTGCGAATCCTTCCCGGTCTGGTGGCCGCCGCCCTGACGACGCTGGCGGCAGCCGAACCCGGGATCCTCGTGCACTGCAGCGCAGGGCGTGACCGCACCGGCATGGTGACTGCCATCCTGCTCGCCAATGCGGGGGTCGCACCCGGTGTCGTCGCCGACGACTACGCGCAGTCCGTGCGGGCCATGGCGGGGGTCGCCAGTCACGCCCCGACCCACGACCGGCAGACCGCGTGGAGCGATGAGCAGGTGAAGGTGTGGATTCACAGGACGCGGCCCCTGGCCGAGCGGTTCGCGTCGGGGGTCCCGGCCCATCTGGATGCGATCGGGTTTCCCGAGGCCACCCGGAACCGGCTCCGGGCGCTCCTCCTGGATGCGTGAACCGCCTTGTCCAGTGCCGGTTGCACCGGGTTTCAACCAGGGAGCAGCTCTCCGGTTGGTGGCCCGGCCATCGGTTGCCGGGCATCCTCGTTGTGGTTTCGACTCGACTGGCTCGCGGGGCTCGCAGGTCGGCTCAACCAGCTTGGAGAGGGCGATGTCGGTTGTGCCGGGGCGCGGTGAAGAGGGGGGTCGTGTCGAGACCCTTTCGGGTATGAGGCGCAGGACATCTCGGTAGAGTCCCGGCATGCGGATCATCGAACCGGACGAAAGGTTCAGGGTTTCGTTCCTGGAGGCGTGGGACGAGTTCGACGCGGAGGACGAGCGGGGCGCAGAATGCACCGGCGCATTCGGTTTCACCCGACAGCAGTGCGACTCCGCCGCCGGGTTTGCTGCGATGTGTGCCCGTCGGCGCCTGGATACAACCGATCCGCCGGAGGGTTTCGTCCCGGCGACGATGCTGTGGGCCGTCGACGGCTGCCGGTGGTTGGGGCGGGTGTCCGTCCGTCACGAACTGAACGACCACCTGATACGTTTCGGCGGCCACGTCGGATACGCCGTCAGGCCCTCAGCACGCCGCCGCGGCATCGCGACCGCCCTGCTCCGCGTGGGCCTCGGGATGCTGAACGGAATCGGTGTGGAGGAGGCCCTGATCCTCTGCGCCGAGGACAACGAGGGGTCCCGACGGGTCATCGAAACGGCCGGAGGTGAGCTGGAGAAAATCGCGGAAGGGCTCCGACACTACCGAGTGGCGACCGGGTAGTTGGGGTACCCGTCGCGGATGACGGTTGCGCAGCACCCAACCCGGTTCCCGCCGCCCGTGGGGTGGTTTCGGGCGTCGGGTGCTGCGCAACCGGGCACGCTCCGGTGAACAGATTCCGGGTTGGCCGTGCCGTAGCATGGCTGAAACAGCTGAGACTTTTGGGACAGCTCGAAGAGGAGGACCCCCATGACGGAGATCGACACCCTTGCCCTGAACCCCAATCCGCTCGTTCGTGTGCTCGGAAAACAGCCGCGCGAGTTCACCCGCGCCGACATCATCCACTTCGTCGCCGAGCAGGGCATTCCCATGCTCAACCTGCGATACCTCGGCGGTGACGGGCGGCTGAAGGTGCTGAACTTCGCGATCCAGTCGGCCGAGCACCTGGACAGGATCCTGACGATGGGGGAGCGGGTCGACGGATCGTCGCTGTTCGACTTCGTCGACGCCGACAGCTCCGACCTCTACGTGGTGCCGCAGCTGCGCACCGCGTTCCTGAACCCCTTCTCGGAGCTGCCCACCCTCGACATCATGTGCGGCTTCTACGACGTGGAGGGCAACCCTCTCGCCAGCTCCCCGCAGCAGATCCTCCGCAAGGCCCAGCAGGCCCTCGAGGACGAGACCGGCTGCCGACTGGAGGCCCTCGGTGAGTTGGAATATTACCTGTTCTCGCCCGCCGAGGACCTGTTCCCCGTCGAACCCCAGCGCGGATACCACGAGGCCGGGCCGTTCTCGAAGTGGGAGGCGGTGCGCGTCGAATCCCTGGCCCATCTGACGCGGATGGGCTGCTCCGTCAAGTACGCCCACGCCGAGGTCGGGAATTTCATCGCCGACGACCTGCAGATGGTGCAGCAGGAGATCGAGTTCCTGCCCACCGACGTCAGCCGTGCCGCCGACGAGATGGCCCTGGCGAAATGGGTGGTGCGAGAGGTGGCGCATTCCTACGGCATCGAGGTGTCGTTCTCGCCGAAGATCGCTGTCGGGCAGGCCGGGTCGGGGATGCACTTCCACACCCGGTTGATGAAGGACGGTGTCAACCAGTTTTCGGAGGGCGCCGGGCTCACCGACGTGGCGCGCCGCGTCGTCGGTGGGTATCTCTCGCACGCCGCTTCCCTCACGGCCTTCGGTAACCCGGTCCCCACGTCCTTCCTGCGACTCGTTCCGCACCAGGAGGCCCCCACTGCCATCTGCTGGGGGGACCGCAACCGTTCCGTGCTGGTGCGGGTGCCGCTCGGCTGGCAGAACCTCGACGACCGCATGTTCCGCGACGCCAATCCGCAGGAGGGACCCGTCGGGGAGCTTCCCAACGACTCCCAGACTGTCGAGCTCAGGTCCCCCGATGGCGCGGCCAACATTCATCTGTTGTTGGCTGGTCTCACCGTCGCCGCCAGGATCGGGCTGAGCGACCCGTCGATGCTGGACTACGCGATGGCCCGCTATGTCAGCGGCGACGCGTCCCAGCACGAGGGCCTCGACCAGCTGCCCTCCTCCTGTGCCCAGGCCGCCCGTCGTCTGCTGGACCAGCGGGCCGACTACGAGGCCCTGGGTGTCTTCCCGTCCGGCCTGATTGATGCCTGGGCCGAGCAGCTGTTCGCGCTCGGGGACGAGAACCTGCGCGAGGACATCGCGGCCGACCGGATCCTGGTGGAGGACCTGGTGGCGCAGTACTTCCACATCGGCTGACGACCTCCCCGCCGGGAGGATATCCCCGCGGGCCGGGACGGCGTGCATCTCGGCCCGGCCCGCGTTTTCCGGGGCCTCCAGTAGGGTGAGCCCATGACTCGGGACGGTCACCACATCCGCAACGCCGAACGCACCCGCGCCGCGGTGCTCAAGGCCGCCGCCGAGGTGCTCGCCGAGCGGGGAACGGGTGCTTCGCTGGCCCGGATCGCCGAGGTGGCGGGGGTGTCCAAGAGCGGCCTGCTGCATCACTTCGCGAATCGGGAACAGCTCATCGTCGCTCTCCTGGAGGACGTGGTGACCACTTTCCGGCAGGCCGTGATGCAGCACCTCGACGCCTCGGACGAGCGCCCCGGGAGATTGATGCGCGCCTACATCAGGGCACTCTGCACGGGATCACAGGACGTGCTGCGGTACTTCTCCCCGACCCCGGTGTGGGCGGGGGTTCTCGACTTCCCGGAGGCCGTCGAGGTCGCGGAACGGGATTCCGCGTGGTGGGCCGAGAACCTGGCGGCCGACGGCCTGTCCCCGCAGCGGGTTCTGGTGGTGCGCCGCGCCGCCGAGGGGCTTGCGATGGCCGCCTGCTACGGCGAGGAGACGCAGGCCAGTCTTGCCGAGGGCAGACAACTGCTGCTGTCCCTGACCGAGGGTGGCGAGCTACCGGACTGAGTGCTCCATGTCGTCCCGGGGAGTTTCTGCGGGGGTGTTCTCCTTGCCCGCCGGAGCGGCGCGGGGGATGGTGAACCAGGCGAGGACGGCGGTTGCCGCCAGCAGGACCGCGGCCATCACCGAGGTCCACTGCATGGCCGTGGTGAAGGCGTGCCGCGCTTCGGCCAGGGCGGGATCGGCCGGGTCCAGCAGGGAGACCGCGGAGGACAGCGACTCGCGAATCGCGGGGTTGGTGCCGGACGGCAGGGCTGCGCGGTACAGGGCGGTGTGGACGGAACCGAGGAGCGCGATCCCCAGGGCCGTGCCGAGCTCGTAGGCGGTCTCGGCTATCGACGACGCCGCCCCGGCGCGTTCTGTGGGCACCGCCCCGACAATGGCGTCGGTGTTCAGGGTCATCGACAAACCGATGCCGAAACCCACCAGCGCGAAGGCGACGACGATCCCGGCTAACCCCGTCGCGGATTCGGCGAATGCCAGGATCACCAGGCCGACGCTTCCCAACCCCAGCCCGGCGCTGATCGCACCACCGGTCCCGAGTCTGCGGACCGCGATCCCCGTGAACGCGACCACCACGATCGCGGCCACCGTCCCCGAGAGCTCCAGCAGCCCGGTCTGGAACGGGCTGAGCCCACGCACGAGCTGAAGGTACTGGGAGAAGAAGAACAGCAACCCGACGAAGGCGAAGACGGTCACGGTGTCGGCGGTCACGGCCGCGGTGAAGGAGCGGTTGCGGAACAGGGAGATGTCGATCAGCGGGGTGGTGAGGGTGCGCTGCCGACGCAGGAACCACCAGCCCGTCGCCACCCCGAGGACGAGGGCGACCACCGCGGTGACGGTGAAACCGGCGGAGAAGATCTCCTTGACGGTCTGCACCAGCGAGATGATGGCCACCATCGACAGCACCGCCGACAGTAGCTCGATCCGTCCCTTCCCGGGGTTGCGCGACTCCGGCAGCAACCACAGTCCGCCTGCGACCACCGCGATCATGACGGGAACGTTGATGAGGAAGACGCTGCCCCACGGGAAGTGCTCCAGGAGCGCCCCACCGACGATCGGCCCGATGGCGGCACCAGCCGTCGCACCCGCCGACCAGATGGCGATGGCCCGCGTCCGTTGCTGCCGGTCGGGGAACACCGAACGGATGAGAGCCAGCGTCGACGGCATGATCGTCGCGCCGCTGATCCCCAGCAGAGCCCGGGCAGCGATCAGCAGCTCGGGGGAGGTGGCGAACGCCGCCAGCAGCGACGACAGGCCGAAGCCGACCGACCCGATCATCAGGAGGCGTTTGCGGCCGATGCGGTCGGCGAGGTTGCCCATCACCACGAGCAGGCCCGACAGGGTGAACGAGTAGATGTCGCCGATCCACAGGATCTGCGACGCGTTCGGCGTTAGGTCGGCGGTCAGGGCGGGAATGGCCAGGGTCAGCACGGTGCCGTCGATCGCCAGCAGCATGACGGCCAGGGTGAGGATGCCGAGGGCCGCCCATGAACGGCCGGTCGCGGCGTGAGCACTATGGGAGGTGGTCATGCCGACACACCTTACCGACCAAATGGTCGGTAATAAAGCTTCGGATTCCAATTCGCCGGCGACGCCCTGCGCCCCGGGGGGATCCGGGGTGCCGGGCGGCGCGGATTGTGGCTGATTGCTGGTCCACGATGTCCTGGCGACCGGGCTGTCGCCAGGACGCCGCTGTGTGGAAGTCGGGCTGTTCCGGTCCTGGTGGGGGCGGAGCCAGTCGGGCTCTGCGGGGTGAGCCGCGAGCCTCCGGCCGGGACGGTGAAGGGGTGTCGAGTCGGCGAGTCCGGCCCTGCCTCGGAGTCATCTTCGCGTTTCTCGAAAGCGGGCGCCCGGTGACCGATAGTCTGTTCCTACGGGATGGTCGAGTCTTTTCGACCCCTTTGATGTGGAGAAAGTGTCAGAGGATTCCCTAATTGAACTTTTGTTATCTCGCGAAAGTCAGATTGGGTGTGCGTGGTGAGTGCAGAGCCTGTCAGCTGGGTGGATCCGATGCTTCGCGAATGCATGGTCTCGCCTCTGATCCAACCTGATAGAATTATCAACTACCGTCAGTCGGAGGTTGGCTGGGCTTGGTTCAAGAGCTTTCTCCAGGCGGGCCAGTTGTCTGCGAGCGGCTATTAGCGGTCTGGGAAGGAATGTGTGATGACTCTGGGAAAAGAATCAGTGATCGTATGGTGGGTTACCCGGATCATCATGGCCGGGGGCATGGTCATGTGCGGGTGGATCTTGATTCTCCTGGGGCGCCTAGCCCGCACGGGGAAATATGGGCGAGATGACACGGCGGGCATTCGGACCGCCAACACCCTCGCCAGCGAGGACGCATGGAGGGTGGGTCACATCCGGGCTTCCAGCGCCATCCAAGTGGCGGGAGTTGTCTTCTGCTTATCCGCGGCGTGGGTGGTGATTCCCTATTTTTCCTACTACACCGTATCAATAGGTTTCTACTTGATAGCCATAAGCGCCTTCGCTGTTATTGGGTACGCCATCTTCGTTGCGGACCGGGCGGCCGCGAAGTTGCTTCGCGAGAAGGTCGAAGCGGAGACGGAACAGGATCTGTAGGACTCTGGTCGTGAGCAACCACGGAAACCCGGGAAGCCGGGTGAAACCACCCGTTCCTCCTTGTGCCCCGCGGTTTCGTCCGGTGCGCCTCCGACCCGACCGATGTTCTGGCGCATGACCGAGTGCTGGGACACCCACCGTGACGCCCCGGTTCTGGGTGACGTCGCCCGGCTGCTGGCCGGTGTCCCGGAATAATGGTTCGGGCGCGAGGATGCCAACGCCATCTACATCGAGGTCGCGCGTGGACTGGAGACCTGGACGCTCCCTGCCTAGTCGTGGTCAAACCGCTCACCGGATGAACAGCCGCCACGGGGCTCGACGGATCAGAACGTGGACGTGCCATTGCGGTTCACGTCGAGCCGCGAACGTCCCGGACATGGGTCACACGATGCGCAGCTCCGGGTATTCCGGTTTCCACATGCGTTCGTAGATGTCTTGGATCGGATTGGTCAGGGGACGCCTGGCCAGGCCTTGGGACTCGGCGGTCTCCGCGACCGCCTTCGCCACCGTCGCCGCGACCATCCGGAGGTCGCGCATGGTCGGCAGCAGCGACGCGCCAGGCTGGTGTTCGTTGACGAGTCCGGCCAACGCCTGGGCTGCCGCGTAGATCATCTCCTCGCTGACCAGCCTGGCCCGCACCACCGACACCCCCAGCCCCAGACCCGGGAAGATGAGGGCGTTGTTGGCCTGCGCGATCGTGTGGTGCACGGACCCGCGACGCACCGGGTCGAAAGGGCTGCCCGTCGCGATCAGGGCCTTGCCGTCGGTCCAGTCGAGCAGGTCCGAGGGGCGGGCCTCGCAGCGGTCGGTGGGGTTGGACAGCGGCATGATCACCGGACGTTCGCAGTACGAGTGCATCTCCCGCACCACTTCCTCCGAAAACGCCCCGCCGCGCGCGGAGGTGCCGATGAGAATGGTGGGGTGGGCGTTCCGGACGGTCTCCAGGAGGTTCACCCGGTGCGGATCGGCGACGTCCCAGCCGTCGATCTCGGAGCGGGGCCGCGCGTAAGGCTTCTGGAACTCCCGCGTCCCGGGGCTGTCCTCGATGATCAATCCGTTGTGGTTGAAGGCGTAGAACTGGCCCGGGTCACGGCCCGCAGCGCTGAGTGCGCCCTGGATCATGTCGGCGATCCCGATGCCCGCGGTCCCGGCCCCGTAGATTACGAACCGGTGCTTGCGCAGCGGGATCCCGGTGCGTCGCACGGCCGCGATCACGGCGGCCAGGACGACGGCGGCGGTGCCTTGGATGTCGTCGTTGAAGGTGCAGATCTCCTTGGCGTAACGCTGCAGGATGCGGTGGGCGTTGGCGACGCCGAAATCCTCCCAGTGAATCATCGCGTTGGGGAACAGCTCGGTGACCACCCGCACGAAACGGTCGATGAATTCGTCGTACTGTTCACCACGGACCCGGGCGTGACGCTCTCCCAGGTAGCGGTCACTGTGCAGCAGCCCCAGGTTGTCGGTGCCGACGTCCAGGACGACGGGAATGGCGCGCTGCGGATGAATACCTGCGGCGGCCGTGTACAGCCCCAGTTTCCCGATGGCGATCTGGATGCCACCGATCCCCTGGTCGCCGATACCGAGGATGCCCTCGGAGTCGGTGACCACCACCAGGTCGACGTTCTCGGGGGTCAGTTCGAAGTTGCGCAGCGACTCCTCGATGCGTTCGGGATGGTCGATGGACAAGAACACGCCTCGGGTGCCGACATATTCGTGGCTGAACCGTTCAATCGCCTCCCCGATGGTGGGGGTGTAGACGATGGGGAGCATCTCCTCCAGGTGTTCGCTGACCAGCCGGTAGTACAGCACCTCGTTTCGTTCCCGCAGCTGCGACAGGTAGATGAACTTCGACAGAGGGGAGGGGCAGCGGCTGAACTGACCGTAGGTGCGCTGCAGCTGCTCTTCGATGCTGGAGACCCGGTTCGTCAGCAACCCTGCCAGGTTGAGTTGCTCCCTCTCGGCGTCGGTGAACGCAGTACCACGATTCGACACCGGGTTGGTGAGAACCAGCCGGCCGCGGGAACTGATCTCCAGGATGGTTCTCCGTGAACCGGTGTCCAGCTTGAATCCCGACTGCTGCATGTCGACGCGCCTCTCGCCTTTTGTTGTCTCATCTTGTTCAGGAATCCGGAGGAAACACTGAACGGGGGCTGTTCTCGGCGCGGCCATCCCGAGTGGCATATGGAAGGTGCCCCGGCGTCTTCCTCCCGCGCCGGAGCGTACCGGCTGGGATGTCAGCGCGTCGAGTCGCCCGATCCCGGGTGTCGCGTACTGGACGTGATCAATCAGTGTTTCCCGGGCATCAATCTACCGGGATGGACTCGTCCATGAGGGCGGTGGGTGAAAGGGACTGAATCACGGACACCGAGCCGTGTGGTCGTCCAGGTGGCCGCACCCTCATCAGAAGCCTTCCTGGCCGCCATGGCCCCATACCTGTTGGAGGACGGCAAGTTGACTGCTCTCATCAAGGATGCCGACGCGGCCGGGCATGGTTCGAGGCAGGAGCCGACCCAGTGGGCAACGCCTGAGGGCGCCCAGTCTTGCGTGCGAGGCGTGGCCGGCCTGGCTTGTGGAACCAGCCGACACGACATTTCAGTGAATGTGCAAGAACCCGGTCCGGGCGGAGCGATGGCAGCGATGTTTGCTGTTCTGGTGAACCTGACCGGGTTTCGCTGGTTAACTGGGCCATGACCATCCCCGTGGGGAACAGGAGGATGAAATGCAGATCGACAGCCCCATCGAGCGCGCCGCACTGGCGGAGCGTGCGGTCAGGACCCGAAGCATCCGACGTCTCTGGGCGCTGCCCGGGACCCGTCTCGGGGTGGTTTCCCATCCAGCCATGCCACTCCACCGGCTGATTCTGGCGTGGCGGTACTGGTGGCAGGCGCACCTGTTTGACTGCATCGTCGATGCCCAACTGCGCGACCCCGGGCAGGAGCGGGCCGTACTGGCGCAGAAAATGGTGCGCGCCAGCCTGATCCGTAACGGTTTCAGGCGCACGAACAGCTACTACGATGACATGGCCTGGTGGGGGCTTGCCCTGCAGCGCGGCAACGACGTCTTTGGTACCTCGGTCAGCATCGCATCCATAATTCGGGCCTGCCGCGGCGCCATCCGGGCCGAGGGCGTGGTGCCCTGGCGGATTGGAGACGACTTCCTCAACGCTCCCGCCAACGGGCCGGTGGCCATCATGCTGGCGCGCGCCGGGTATCGCGACGAGGCGGCGCGGATCACCGACTGGATCGCCAGGAACCTGATGCTCGGCAGCGGCTTGGTGGCCGACGGGGTGGTGGTCTCACAGGAGGGATCGCGGCTTGACCCCACCGTCTACACCTACTGCCAAGGGGTGGTGCTGGGCGCGGAACTGGAGGTGATGGGGCCGGACTCACAACGTCGGATCGCGGATCTGGTCTCTGCCATATGGCGGCATCTCAGCGACCCCGACGGGGTGATCACCGGTCAGGACGGGGGAGATGGCGGCTTGTTCGCCGGGATCCTGGCCCGCTACCTGACGCTCGTGGCCAACCGGCTCCAGGGCAACGACGACACCTGTCAGCTCGCCGCGCACATGGTGCGCTCCTCCGCGGACGCGGCGTGGCGCAACGCGACCAAGGACCCGGAGGGGTTGCCCAGCTTCGGGCCCGAGTGGAGCCAGCCCGCGCAGACCCCCGAACGAAGCCGTTGGACCACGGAACGCGACCTGTCGGTGCAGCTCTCGGGATGGATGCTCATGGAGGCGGCGGCGGCCCTGCCGTCATGAGCCCCGCGCTCATGGGCGCTCGTGACGGTTCATGAAGTCGAGTACCACGGCCCCGGCCTTCTCCGGTTCCTCCAGGGGCAGCGAGTGCGTAGCCCCCTCCCAGAAGCTCGCCTCCACCCTCGGCACCAGCTCCTCGGCGCGGCGCACCGCGCCCGGGGGATCGGACAGGACGGCGCTGTTTCCCGCCATCGCCACGTACACCGGGACGCCCAGGGAACCGAGCTCGGCGTCGGTGAACTGCGGTGGGAGGTCGCGGGCGGAGGAGTATCCCTTGGTGCCCGCGTCGATCATGCGGGCCAGGGGGTCGTCGTGATCGATGGATTCGTTGCCGCCGATCCGCGCCAGGGCGGCGTCGCGCCACGACTGCGGCAGCAGCGGGATCGAGGCAGGGATGGCCAGCAGGTAGACCTCCCATTTCAGGGAGGAGAAGGTCTGCACCGGGTCGAACAAGCTCAGCGAGACCGTCTGCCCGGGATGCCGCAGGGCGAAGTCGGTGGCCAGCCAGCCACCGAAGGAATGCCCGACGACGTGCACGGGCGGGGCCTCGAGCGCGGTGAGGGTCTCGCTTATCCAGCCGGCGTTCGCATCGGGGGCTTCCAGCGGCACCGACTGGTTGCTGAGTCCCGCGTCCCCCAGCGCGTCGACGGCGTAGACGGGGCGTTCGCGGGCCAGGACCGGCAGGAGGTCGCGCCACATCGGAATGCCTGCTCCCCAGCCGGGCAGCAGCAGGATGGGTGTTCTGGTTGATCCTTCCGGCCCCGGGAACAAGGTGGCGTGCACCGTGCCCCAGGAGGTCGTGACGTTCCACTCCCGTGCCGCGGGCATGCCCGCCATCACTTCGCGGTAAGTGACGAGGTAGGTCTCGCGGGCCTCTGCGCTGCGCCACTGCCCGACCCTCGGGCCGCTGTGCGTGGCCAGCAGGAGAGCGTTCGCGGCAAGCGACATGACCAGGGTCAGGATCAGCAGCCGTCGGTGCTTCCGGCGAGGAACGCGTGGCGTGGATTCTGGAGGAACTTCTGTGACCATGGCAATACGCTTGCACTGTTTCTTTTGCGATGCAAGTGCATCGTCAAAACCTCTATGCTTGTCCCGTGCCGAAATTGGTGGATCACGACGTGCGACGCCGGGAGATAGCACAGGCGGTGTGGGCCGTCATCGCCGAGCGGGGGATCGAGGGCGTGACCCTGCGCTCCGTTGCTTCCGAGGCCGGGGTCTCCGTGGGTCGCATCCAGCACTACCACGCATCTCGGGAGGAACTCGTCCGCGACAGCTGTCGGGAGCTCCTGAAAGCCGCGACTCAGCAGTTCGAGGCCGCCGACGACGCCACACCCGTGGAAAGGCTGCGCCGGCTCGTCCTGGGGCGAATCCCGACCACCCCCGAATTCGCCATCGGGACCTCGATCTGGCTGGCCTACGAGGCCAAGAGCGTCGACGACCCCGTCATCGCAGAACTGGTGCAGCAGGGACACGCGGGGGGAGTGCGGGAGGCGACCGCGCTGCTCAGTGAGTGCGGCGTTGCCGAGCCTCCCGCCGTCGCCCTGCGCCTCATGGCGACGGCCGAGGGGCTGGCCATCCGGGTGCTGGTCGGTGGCCTGGGGGCCGGGGAGGCCGCCGAGTTGCTGGATGGGCTGATTGCCGAGGCGATGCCCGGCTGAGGCAGCAGGCCCTGATTGGCGGCGATGCCTGTGGTGCGCACACTCATTCTTTTTCTTTGTCATTTCGACGAGAAATCTGGTGACTCGGGCGTGTGGTTCGATTGAGGCTCGGAAACATGGCGGTAACGCCATCGTGTGCATCAGCTGATGCTACTTTTGATGCCGGAGAGGACGACCCATGAGAACCACCGTTACCCTGGACGATGATCTGGTGGCCCGCGCCCAAGAACTGACCGGCGTCAAGGAGCGCTCCGTCCTGCTCCGCGAGGGCCTGGAGACGCTGATCCGCGTCGAGAGCGCCCGCCGCCTGGCCGCGCTCGGCGGCACCGAACCGGAGGCGCAGGTCTCGTCGCGAACCCGTGACCTCGGGGACCTCGCGAAGTGATCCTCGTCGACACCTCCGTCTGGATCGACCATTTCCGTCGCAGCGACCTGCGTCTGGTGCGCCTGCTGCGCGGCGACGAGGCGGGTTGCCACGCCATGGTCATCGGGGAGCTGTCGCTGAGTTCCATGCCCGCCCGCACGGTGCGGATGTCATACCTGTCCAACCTGTACCGGTTCCCCAGCCTTCACGACGACGAGTTGCTGCACCTCGTCGAGGCCAGGCAACTGTGGGGTCGCGGCCTCAGCCTGGTTGACGTAAACCTCATCGGATCCGTCTTGGTGGTTCCCGGGGCGTGCCTGTGGACCCGCGACAAACGCCTCTGGGCTGCCGCCAAGGAGCTGGAGATCGCCTTCGAGTGAGGAAAATGGTCCGGCTCAACTAGCTTCTGGGGCGAAGCCAAGTGCACTAGCCCTCGGTGCTTCGGACGGGCGCTTCGGACCGTCATCGCGGCGAGGGGCTGTCGCGTGTTTCTGGCCGGGGCATTCCCCCTTCACTAGGATGACGATGAATCCGGAGAAGGGAGAACGCAATGTCGCAACAAGGCCTGGAAGCCGCTCGCAGGAAGATGCTCGATGCCCAGGTGGCTCCCTCGGCCATCGGGGTGTTCTCCCATTACTACCGGCTCCTGGAATCGGAGGAGACCGGGTTGATCCGGGAGGAGAGCATCGAGCCCCTGCTCGACCCGCCGATGCTGGACGATGTCGAGGTCAGCGACAGCGAGGCCCGTGAGGCCATCGGCGCCACCGTCATCATCAAACTCAACGGTGGCCTCGGCACGTCGATGGGGCTGGACAGGGCCAAGAACCTCCTCGAAGTGCGCGACGGCCTGAACTTCCTGGACCTCATCGTGCGGCAGGTGCGGGCCGCCCGGTGCGATTGGGACGCCCCGCTGCCGCTGCTGTTCATGAACTCCTTCCGAACGGAGGCAGATACCCTCGCCCATCTGGAGCGTTACCCCGACCTGCCCGTTGATGACCTGCCGCTCAGTTTCCTTCAGAATCAGGAACCGAAACTCAGGGCTGACGACCTGACCCCGGTCGAGTGGCCCAAGGATCCGTCGCTGGAGTGGTGCCCGCCCGGTCACGGCGACCTCTACACCGCCCTGTGGGGGCAGAGCCTGCTCCAGCGCCTGATCGAGAAGGGTTTCCGCTACGCCTGCATCTCCAACGGGGACAACTTGGGGGCCGCCCCGAACGCCCGCCTGGCGGGCTGGTTCGCCTCATCCGGCGCCCCCTATGCTGCCGAACTGTGCCGCCGCACCGTCAATGACCGCAAGGGCGGGCACTTGGCCATCCGCAAACACGACGGGCAGCTCATCCTCCGTGACACCGCCCAGACCGCGTCCGAGGAGATGGGCTATTTCACCGACGAACACCGGCACCCGTTCTTCCACACCAACAACCTGTGGTTCGACCTGCAACGCCTGACGGACACCATCCGGGAGCGCGACGCGGTGCTCGGCCTGCCGATGATCCGCAACGAGAAGACTGTGGACCCGGCCGATCCCGATTCGCCCAAGGTAATCCAGGTGGAGACGGCAATGGGGGCGGCAATCGAGGTGTTCCCGGGGGCCACCGCCATCTGCGTCGGTCGCGACCGGTTCCAGCCCGTCAAGACCACCAACGAACTGCTGCTGCTGCGCTCCGACGTCTACGACCTCGACGAGAACGGACACCTCGTGGCGCGTTCCGCCACACCCGGGATCAGCCTGGATCCCCGCTACTACAGGACCGTCCAGGATTTTGACTCCCGCATCCCGCAGCCCCCGTCGCTGCGCGGGGCCGAGAGTCTCCGGGTCGAGGGCGACTGGAGTTTCGAGCCGGGCGTGAAAGTGGTGGGTTCCGTCGACCTTCCCGACGAGGGTACACCGCGGGTCGTCCCCGCCGGCACCGTGCTGGGTGCCTGACCTTGGCCGACGAGGCGGTGGAGCTCGCCCGGGCGCTGACGGGAGAGACTTTGCCGGTTGCCGGTGACGCGACAGATGTGGGTGCCGAGCTGGCCGGGCTCGGCTGGGACGTCGAACGGTTGGCCGCGCTGCGGGAGGAGCGGATGCGCCGGCGTCTTCCCTGGCCCTTCCCCGTCGACCTGGAGGTCCGCAGGGAGCTGGGATTCGCGCGCTTCGACGCGCTGCTGGCCCAGGTGAGAAAGGAACTGGGCCTGGCCGGGACGAGGTCCCGGGCGCAGGCCCCGGTGCGTCCGCTCAGCGCCGACGAACGCCGGCTGCTGGCGGATCGGCCGCCCCACTGGGGGTAAATGCTCGCCGAAGCTCTCCCACCCAGCGGAGCGGCACGTCGTTGGGATCAGCCGCGGCTGCGGAGCAGGTCGCGGATCTCGGCGAGCAGCTCCTCGGAGCTGGGGCCCTTCGGCTCCTCCTTCTTGGGGAAGAAACGATCACGCAGAATGTTGTACGGCTTCACCACACAGAAGTAGACGACGGCCGCGGTGATCAGGAAGGTGATCGTCGCATTGATGAACAGGCCGACATTGACATCGAACAGGGTCACCTTTCCGAAGTCAGGTGCGCCGCCAAACTTGCCGATGAAACCCATAAGAACGGCGGTGAACTCTTTGACCACATCGGAGAACACGTTACCGATGATGACTGCGACAGCAAGCTCGACGAGATTGCCCCGCAAGATGAATTCCTTGAAACCCTTCAACTGCATTCCTCCTGTGCCCGGCCCGTGGATGGCTGGGAAACGGCCCGGAGTCTGGGGATTCAGGCCCGGGTGGTCCCCCTGTGTTGAGGACCGGCCTCACTCTAAGCAGATCATGCCGCGCGAAGCCAGTGTTCTCGGCCCCCAAACACCGTTTGATGGTGAATTCTGGCCAATCGGATGACGCTGCTGGTGTCGGAAGTGGTCTCTTCGGGACAGGAGGAACCACAAACCTGGGGGTTCCGGGCCCTTGGGGCTCGTTGTTGCAGGAGCCACCTGAATTGGGTTTCCCGGAGGTCTTAGGACTCGTTTCCGAGGATCACCGTCAGCTTTCCCTGCTGTCCCAGAGCGGAGGTCTCGGGGCCGACTGCCGCGGGGACGTCCACCAGGATGAGGGGTTTGGCGCCGCCCCCCGGGTTCAGCAGGGTTCCCTCCGGTGTGCCGGGCATGGCGGAGACCCGGGCGTCGGCGGTGATCACCTGCCCCGAATCGGCAAGCACCAGTGTGATCGGGGTGCCGGGAGACAACAGCGACCTCAGGGAGTTGTCGCGGACCAGGACCGGAACCAGGGACCGCCCCTCGGCCAGCGACGGCGATGCCGCCAGCATCCCGGGCTGAAGCACGGTGCCCGCATCCAGGCCGAACCCCAGGGTCTGGCCGACGAGCTCCCCGGGATCCGGAAACCGCTGCCCGGGGAGAACGTCGGAGGGTAGTCGTGTGACCTTCAGATCGTCGCCCTTCAGTACCGTCCCCGCGGCCACAGAACGGGTCAACACGACCACCGGGACCCGGTCCTGGTCGTTCGGGGACAGGTGGGGCGCCATTGCGAAGGCGCCGAGCCCCGCCAACAGGGCTGCGACTGCGCGTCGATGCCAACTCAGGAAGCGCCCCAGGCGCCTGATGAAACTCTCCACATTCTCGTTATGGGCGGAAAAGACCCTCGCGGCTCACTTTTCCACACACCGATTTGCTGTGGATCCCCTCAGGACGCGGCCTTGGTGGTTTCCGTGGACTTGGTGGGGGTCGGGGCCGGATCCTTCTTGGTCTCCGAGCCGGATGCCGGTTTGGGCGCGGAGTTCGACGTGCGGGAGTCCGTCGCGTAGAAACCGGAGCCCTTGAACACCACGCCGACGGCGCTGTAGACCTTCCGCAGGTCGCCACTGCATGTTGGACAGGTGGTCAGGGCAGGGTCGGAGAACTTCTGGACGGCCTCAAGCTCCTTGCCGCAGGCCGTGCAACGGTATTGATAGGTGGGCATTCACGCTCCCGCTTCGGTGGACAAACGCGAATCAGGATACGCTCCCCGCCCCGAGACGGGTGAATCCGTTCTCCGTTACCACGGCGTCGACGGGAAGATCGTGCGGTTCGCTGGGCAGCGTCGGCAGCACCTCGTCGGCGTTCGCCAGCGCCCAGACAGGTGTCCCGGACGTGCGGTGGTGGAGCG
Organism: uncultured Propionibacteriaceae bacterium; assembly: GCA_938012815.1. Classification (GTDB taxonomy): domain Bacteria; phylum Actinomycetota; class Actinomycetes; order Propionibacteriales; family Propionibacteriaceae; genus Arachnia. Next base: position 9,089 of record CALLVV010000046.1, on the reverse strand, counting down.
CGCGGTCGTACCAGCCGCCCCCCATGCCCAGCCGGGAGCCGTCGCGGGAAACCGCCAGGCATGGCACCACGATCACATCCGCCTGCCCCAGGGCCTCGATTCCCAGGGCGGGGCCGGTGGGTTCTGGAATACCCGCCCAGCCTGGACGGAGTTCGTCGGTGGCCCAGGCCCAGTCCGGTTTCCTGGACAGCTTCGGGAGAAGCACCTGCCAGCCCCGTCTGCGCAGCTCCTCGATGGCGGGCAGGGTGCCGGGTTCGTGACGCCGTGAGGCGTAGATGGCGATCACCCCGGGAACCGGTAGCTGGCCCAGAAGCGCATCGAGGCGGGCCGTGTCGAGTTTCTGCCAACCGGTCTCGTCCAGTGCCCTGCGCCGTGCGGTGATGGTCTCTCGCAGCGCGCCCTTCTCATGTGTGAAATCCATTGGCCTATCGTAGAAACATGGCGCTTTTCGGTCGCAGGAAGCATGTGGAAGAGGAACCTCAGAACGTGGAGGAGACCCCCGTCCCGACCCTTCCTCCGCCGCCCGAGCCGGATCTCAACGGCCTGCGCCGCGTCCAGGACCACGTCGAGTACCTGCTGGAGCTCGTCGAGCCCCTCAAGCCGTTCGGCATGTCGGTGCTGGAGGCGTGGAACCAGGTGATCTGCGAGGACATCGACTCCATGATCAACGTTCCACCGAACTCGACGAGCAAGGTGGCGGGCTATGCCGTGCGCGCCGCCGACATGTGGGACAACGACCAGCTGGTGGAATCACTTCAGCTCGTCACCGGGACGGAACACCTCGGGGTGGGGCAGGCCGTGCCCGTAGATGTCGGCGCGGTGGTTCCCCGCGGCACCACTGCGGTCCTGCCCCACTCCTACGCGACGATCGCGGGGGAGCGCATCGAGATCATCCAGGAGGTGACCGAGGGCGAGTACCTGCGGGCGGCGGGCGAACATCTCGCGGTCGGGGACCGGCTGCTCTCCGAGGGAGATGTGCTCACCGACCGCAGCGTCGGGATGCTGGCCGCCGCGGGCATAGACAAGGTGCTGGTGCGCCCCAGGCCGCGCGTGGTGGTGGTCAGTTCCGGCGCGGACCTGGTGGAACCGGGGGAGAGCGTCGGCTATGGCGAGTCCACGGATGCCAACTCGTTCCTGATCTCGGCCGCGGCCCGGGCAGCCGGGGCGACGGTTTTCCGCGTCGCCGTGCACTCCAACGACAAACAGGAACTGAAACAGGCCATCACCGACCAGCTGATTCGTGCCGACCTGGTCATCTCCACCACCGGGGGGCGCCGCGAGGAGTACGAGGCGGTGGCCGAGGCCATGTCGGAGTTGGGGCTGGTGGATGCCGTCGAGGTGGCGATGTCACCGGGACGTACCCAGACCTTCGGCCTCATCGGCGAGGAACGCGTCCCGATGGTGATGCTGCCCGGGAATCCCGTGTCGGCCTACGTGTCTTTCCAAGTGTTCGTGTGGCCGCTGCTGCGGCGTCTCATGGGTGCCGACGTGCGTCGCAAACCCGTCAGGGCCATAGCCAGGACCACCATGCGTTCGATCTGGGGGCAGCGGCACCTGCTGCGTGCCGAGGTCATCGACGACGGGCGGCTACGCACCGCCACCCGGATCAGCGACCCTTTCGCCATGGCGGAGCTGGGGCGCGCAAACGCTTTGATCGTTTTGGATGAGGACACCGAGTTGGTGCGTCCCGGAGAAGCCGTTCAATGCTGGCTCCTAGACAAATCCTGAATTTTTTTCAGGTTTCTCGGCGGGTCGGCGGCGCGCCGCGGAGGCGAATCACGTCAGTGTTGTTTAACGTGTGATCGTGCTCGCGGGAATTGTCATCAGTGTGTTGGTCTTGGCCGTCTTGGCCTTCGGCCTGCCCTGGTTGTCGGTGCACAGGGACGACATCGATGCCCTCGACGGGGATCCGGCGGAACGTTTCTCCGGCTCCATGCGGATCCTGCGCGAGAACACCATCACCGACTACGACGAGAATGAGCCTCCCGTCGAGGTCTCCACGCCCCTGACCCGCAGGGCCGAGCTCACCGAGCTGCGCCTGATGGCGCGTGCGGCGGCCATGCGGCGACGGCGCATGGTCACGGTGCTCGGGACGATGACCCTGCTGTGCCTGGGCCTCAACGTTTTCAATATCGTGCCCGGCTGGGCAGTCGCGATCCCCGTCGTCGCACTGGTGGCCTTCCTGGTCTCCGCCCGGGCCGGTGTGAAGCAGATGCACCGCCGCTTCGACGAGAAGGCCGCCCAGGTCAGGGCGGGCTACACCGATGGCGAGTCCACCTCGATGATGAAGGCCGTCGGGGAGGAGGAAACCTCCCACGAGTTCTCCGTCGACCTGACCGCGCCAGAGACGACCGGTCCGCTGTGGGACCCGATCCCCGTGATCACCCCCACCTACGTTTCGAAGCCGCTCGTGCCGCGGACCGTCCGCACCATCGACTTGTCTGCCCCCGTCACCAACGCCGCTATCATCCCCACCGCTGACCGCCCGGAGGGGCCGAAACCCCGACGGGCCGCCCCAGCCGACTGGGACATGGAGGAGGAGAGCCACTGGCCCAGGGCCGTGGGACAGTGACGATTTGCCACACCGCCGGATGCCGGTGCTACCATCTTCCGGTACTCGGGGCTATGGCGCAGCTGGTAGCGCGTCTCGTTCGCAATGAGAAGGTCAGGGGTTCGAATCCCCTTAGCTCCACCACAAACACAAGGCTCGAACCCTTGCCATCGTCGATGGTTTCGGCTCGAGCTTTGTTGCTGTCGTGGGTCCAAGTGAGGGCGTTGGCGTTGATCTGGGGGTTGAGGAGCATTTCGAAGGGGCGGTTGTTCTCTCGACGTGGAGTTGGTCGTCTTCGTCGATATAGATCTTGGTGAAGAAGGCTTGGTTGCACAGGCGGCGGCTGGCGTTGTCGCAGCGGGCGTAGATCTCGGAACAGTTGGCGAGCAGGCCGAGGGCGTCGTCGAGGTGGGCTCTGGCGGTGAGAGCTATACCACGACGGTGATGAGTTCCGGCTCCGTAACACATGGGACGAGGCGACACGGCAGACCGTGCAGACTGTGACTGACCAGGCGGTGCTCGTCGACTTGCTGCTGCGCTACCGAATGGCGATGTGGTTGAAGCGGGCGCATCGGGTAGCTCTTCATAAAAGAGGCCGATCATGAGCCAATTAGGTCCGAGCGTGATGCTCGGTTAAGCCCGTTCGGCTCTCCGTCGTGAATCACCGCTCGATCCTCGTCCGGCGTGACCCTTTAGCAGTGTCAGCGATCTTCAGTAGTGTTGGACACACCTCGAGAGCACAACTTAAGATGCATCTCAGCGCGGAGGAGAGCCAGCACAGCATGACAGCGTTCAGTATCAGGTGGTCGCACAGCCCCAGCAGTACAAGGCGTAACCGTGATGTCCACCGTCACGAGGTTATACGGTGACCTCGTCAGTGCAGAACGAGACTGCTGGCGGTCGGGCTGAGTTGCTTGCATCAATGATCAAAGTCGTCTATTTCGACGAGGAGTCGGCGTCGGACTACCTAGATATCTCCGCTGGCGGCAAGGCCACATTTACGAGCGAGGACGTAAAGGAGCGCACCAAGGAGTTGCATGGGAAGGTTGAGGCCGGCCTCATCGCGAAGCTGAGCTGGCTGCCGTTCCTCGGCGCATCGGGTGAACTGAGCGCAGGCGCTGGAGCCTCCGCTGCTGGCAAGAGTATTCTGAGCAAGACCCTGTCGAACACGATCCTGACCGATTATCTTGCCAAGGCAGATAGCGACTCGCGAGTGGTTCAGTTGCGAGATCTTCGCCTGACTGCGCCCAAGGATTCGATGGCGTACATGAAGATGTTCACGCCCTACATGGTGCTGCTCAAGCTCGACGACGTGCCTTTCGACTTGGCGCGCATGGACGAAGTGCTTGCCGACGCAGAAGGATACTACGAGCTACTCGGCGAAGCTGAGGACGGCTCCAAGCGCGTGCTGCGATTCAATCTCAAGGCATTCCGAAACAACTACGGACTCACCGATCTCGGACGCATGCGTCTTGTATTCCACGGCGTGCTCGTTGGCCAGACGACGGAGCATGCGCTCGGCATGGAAGCCGAGATGTCGGGCAGCACAGGCTGCACGGCGGTGACGGCCCTCGAACTCGTCGATGGAGTGGACGCGCAAAGTGACGGCCTTTTGGAGGTCTATGATGTGATCCTCGCGGGAGTCGAGCATCATGTCAGGTGACACGACGGTCACCATCTACTACGGCCCGTTGTCGTGGTTCGAAGATCAACTGGGGAAGAAAGAGCGCACGGGCCTTCTCGACATCGTCTATGAGCGCGACGAAGCCAGCCGGCGGCATACCCATGTCGTTGAAGGCCAGGGGGCGCCACCGTCCGAGGAACCTGCGCTGAGACCGAAACGGGTGGCAGCCGAGTCGAGCGACTACGCAAGCTTGAACGAGCACGTCATAACGAATTTCGCCGGCCTCGTACGGTCGATCAACCCCAAGGACCTTCACCTGCACAACCCGCCTGTCCGCGTTCACTCACAGCTTGAGCGAGCGTTCACAACCGAGGTGAAGCGCTATGAGTACCCGACGGTGACGCGGGACACTCTCGTTCGTTTCCGCGATGGCTTCGCCGGACATCTCGTGGGTCAGGCCGCAGTGAAGGAGACGATGCTCGCGGCATTGTATCCGCTTACTACCGGACGGCGTACCAGGCCGGTCGTCCTGATGTTCTACGGTCCGTCAGGTGTCGGCAAGACTGAGACTGCGCAGTTCGTTAACGGGCTACTCAGGAGCACGCTGCTGTGTAAACAGTTCTCCATGTTCCACAACAACAAGTTCGCGTCGTACTTGTTCGGCGGGACGCACTCTGAGGCTTCCTTCGCGCGCGACCTACTCGACCGCGAGTCCGGTGTCATCCTCATCGATGAGTTCGACAAAGCGAACTCGGTATTCCACAGCGCCTTCTACCAGCTGTTCGACGGTGGCGTGTTCGAGGACAAAAACTATATCGTCGAACTCGGCCCATCCCTAATTATCTGCACATCGAACTACAGCACTGAGGATGAGATCCGCAAGGCTCTCGGCGACGCTCTCTACTCGCGATTCGATTCCTTGGTTCACTTCAAGCCGCTCTCCAAGAATGAGATCCGTCAGGTCATCGACCGACTGGTGGAAGGCCGCTACCGCAAGCTCGATACCGAGGAGCAGGACCGGCTAGACGTGGATAACATAAGGGCGAAGCTGTACGCACAGGCTCACAAGCTCGGCAATGTCCGCAAACTCGGCAAGCTGGTCGATGAAGTAATCTCGCTCATGCTGATGTGCGCTGTGCTAAGTGAAGTCCCAAAAACGGATGAATAACCGCACTCGGAGGGAGCAGCATGAACAGTAGTAGTTCCGTAACCGTTGAGGACAGTACCGTCCTCCCGTCTCAAGAGGACTCGACGCCCACTGACCCTCGTTCTTTGCTCGCCGATTGGGCAAATAGCAACGATGAATGGGTGCGTCTGCTTGTATCTGAAGTGGTCACAACTGGTCGACCTGTTGGCGAACCGACAATCGAGAAGGCGTACCAGCTTTTTCGACAGGAGAAGGCGCTCGATAAACGCGATCTGCCTGCCGTTCCAAAGCTCAAGGTCGAAGCCCGCCGAGATGAGTCTGCACCGGCCCTCACGCTGACTCGGCTGTCAGATGTGCACGGCGTCAACGCCCTGGCCGTGGACCAAGCGATCGAGCCGCACGAGGGGCTGACCATCCTCTACGGTGAGAACGGCACCGGTAAGACCGGTTACTCTCGCATCTTCAAGGCGCTGGCCAACAGCCGCACTGTTGACACGATCCTCGGCAATATCGACGCCGATACCGTCGAGGCACAGTCAGCAACCCTTGAGTTCAAACTTGGCGACTACACCCAAACTCTCACCTGGACCGGTGATCAAGGTGTCTCTCCGTTCACGCGCATGTCGATCTTCGACAGCCCTGCGGTGAGGACCCATGTCGACGAGGACTTGGATTACGTCTACACCCCTGCCTCTCTCGCTTTCTTCAACGACGTTACGACCGCCATCCAAGCAGTAACGTCAAAGATCGACGCCGCGATCACTGACCTTGGGTCGAGCGACTCCGGGCTGCTTACTCGGTTCCATCGGGGATCGAGCGTTTGCTCACTCATCGAGACGCTCGACGCTTCTACGGACTTGGTTGACCTCAAGTCAAGGGTTAAGGCCGGAGATGCCGTCGAGAGGGAGCTTGAATCGCTGACCCAAGAAGTGGTGGCCCTGCGTGCCAACACGATAGGCACGCAGATTACAGCGCTTAAGAGTGAGCAGCGCGTGCTGGCCCAGGCGCTATTAGCGGCGGAGGAGCTGCTCGCCTTCGACCGAGATGCATACAACGACGCCTTGGCGAAGCATGCCCAACTGACGACCGACTACGAAACGTTCCGCAGCGAGCTCTTCGCAGCGGCCGATCTACCCGCGGAGCCCGACGATACATGGCACGAGTTCGTTCAGGCCGGCGAAACCTACCGACAACATCTCGTCAGCCTGGAGGCGCACGACGCAGATCGCTGCCTCTATTGCCGCCAGCCCCTGCTTGAACCCGCGCGGGATCTTCTCACGCGCTACTCGACTTATCTCGAGGATAGGATTTCGGCAGAGGTTCGCGAGGTTGAGTCTGCGATTGAGCGGTACAAAAGCCAGGTCGGAGGAATCCGAAGCAACGAAATGATCGCCTCCATCGAGGAATATAAGGACGCTGATGAGAGAGACCGTCCCGCGTTCTTCACGAGCATAGAAACAATCGAGCACGCGCGGAACGCCATCGCCACCGCAGTTGCTGCCAGCAAACCGATCAACACCGTGACCAAAGATCTGGTGACGTCGAAGACATCGGTTGAAGCCACGCTGGCGACCACTCGCATAAGAATCACAAAATTGGAGGATCAGCAGCAGAACCGAACCAAGGTCCTTGGTGAGAAACAGACTGCGCTGTTGGAACTCAAGGACGCTGTCGAACTCGGCAAGTCTTGGGCGCCGATCGAAGCTCAAGTCAACAGCGCCAAGAGAGCGGATCGACTGCGGAACCTCAAACGTTCGTTGCCCGGGCTGGCACGTGCCGTCACCGGGCTTGCGAAAAAAGCCAGCGATCAGCTGATCAATCAGAAATTCGATGCCTTATTCCTTGAGGAATGCGAAGCGTTGCGCACTCCCACACTCAAGATCCAGTTCGTAGGTCGGGAAGGGAAGGCTCATCGACGCAAAGTCATGAGCGGTAAGCACAAGCCATCGAAAGTGCTCTCCGAGGGAGAGCAGAAGGTCTTGGCGCTTGCGGATTTCTTGGCCGAGGCCCGGCTGGCTGGTATTACTGCGCCTGTGGTCTTCGATGACCCAGTATCTAGTCTTGATCACCGTCGAGTCAACGAGGTTGCCCGGCGTATCGCTCGGCTTGCGGAGGACAACCAGGTCATCGTATTCACTCACGACATCCTGTTCGCAACGACCCTCCTCGCCCTGTTCGAGGAATCGAAGAGGTGCGCCTATTTCCAAATCACCGACGAGGATGGCAAGGGTAAGGTGACTCGGGCCACCGGACCTCGCTGGGACACGCTGAGCGGTATCCGGGGCAAGATCAACAGCACAATCCAGGATGCTCAGCAGCAGGACGGCGAAGCACGCGATGCACTGGTTCGCGTCGGCTACGGCTGGCTGCGCTCTTGGTGCGAAGTGTTTACGGAAACTGAGCTACTGCAGGGCGTGACTCAGCGCTATCAGCCGAATGTGGGAATGACCCGGTTGCTGAAGATCAGGGCCGATAAACTTAGTGAGATTATCCCGAAGATCACTAAAGTGTTTGAAAATGCTTGCCGTTGCATTGATGGCCACTCGCAGCCGTTGGTAAGCCTTGGGGTGAGCCCGACTCTGTCTGGCCTCAAGCAACACTGGGTAGAGCTTCAAGATCTCAAGAAGCTCAACGATGGCAAGTAATGAGGCTTATTCATAGGGGGTGTAGGCGAAGAAGAGTCCTATGACGGCTTGTATTATGGTTTCGGAGGTATTGTAGGAGCGGTGGTAATCGGTGCGGGTGAACATGCCGGGCCTTGAGGTTCGCGATGACTCGCTCAATGAGGCGGCGGATACGGTTGTTGGCCGTGTTGTTTCTTCTATCGGTATCTGTGAGTTCACCACGGGCGGGTTTCCGGGCAGGGGTGAACATTCCCAATCCGACGCAGCTCTTTTCCCCAATGTGACTTTGAAGGCGTTATTCACGGGGGTCATTTCTCGATGAAACGCAACCAGTAACACAAAAAGCATCGACTGTTTCATGAAATGATTGAGTTGCAACATAAACCAATCACGAAAGCAGCCGATGCGTTACCAGTCTACAACGGGGCTTTGCGAGGAAACAATTGACGAGATCACCTGCCGTATCGCCAATGTGATCGAAGGTCTAGGGATGGATCTGTCCAGATGCCGTATCTCCCTGCGGGACCAGGTGGTGGCCTGCCTGCTGATCCTTCGCCAGAACCTGCCCCAGATGGTGGTCGCCGACCTCCTGGGAGTTTCCCAGCCCACGATCTCCAGGATCTGGCGACGTATCACCGTCCTCCTCGAAACAGTCCTGCTCTTCCTCCCTGGCGGACTCACCGAAGCGATCCAGCAAGGACACCTCATCCTCATCGACGGCACCCATGTCCCTACCGGGAACCGCCCGACCAGCGGACAAGCCAGCCACAACTACTCCGGGAAACGCAAGCTCCAGTGCCTCAATGTCCAGGTCGCCTCCACCGACCGCGGTGACCTCATCGCTGTCTTTGACCCGGTGCCGGGATCCCGACACGACTCGAAGGCCATCAACCTGTGTGGTTGGCAAAACCTCCTCGACTCCTCCGGCGCCACCTGGATCGCCGACACCGCCTACATCACCACCACCGCCATCACCCCGATCAAGAAGCTGCCCAACCAGTCCCGCACCAACCACGACAAAGATTTCAACACTGCCATCGCCCGAATCCGCGTCAACATCGAACACTGCATCGCACAACTGAAAACCTGGAGAATCCTGTCACACGGCTACCGCGGACGCCTCAAAGAACTCCCCGGAATCAT
>CALLVV010000045.1 GCA_938012815.1 uncultured Propionibacteriaceae bacterium | reverse complement strand
CGAGGGGCGCGCTGAGCCGCCGGCGAGCGGGCCCCCGCCCGAGCCGCCGCCGTTGACCATCCGCATCAACACGAAGAACCCGATGACGAGCAGCAGGAAGGGCAGGCCCGTGTAGATCAGGGAGGTGAGCAGGTTCGGGGTGGGGTGGCGGGTCACCCACTGGTCGAGTGTCCCGGCGGCGGAACGCTGCTGGAGGATCTCCACGAAACCGTCAACCTGGCGCCCCACCCAGCTGGACTGGATGCGCTGACCGGCCTCCGTGGTGATCTGGATCACCTGGTCACCGTCGATGACGACGACCTCCTTGAGCTTCTCACCACTTTGCAGGACGCTCATGATCTGGTTCATCGGGACATCCCGGAAGCCGACCAGCCCGGAGATGAACTGCATGACCAGCGTCCCGAGGAGGATGATGACAACGACCCAGGTGACCCAACTCATCGGGTTCTTCATGATTTTCTGCAACGGCGGGGTTCCCTAGAAGAAGATGGACGTAAGCACTGGAAGGCTACCAGCGCCCGCCAAGAGGACAGAATGTCACTTCTCGGCGGCCGGCGTCGTCCAGCTGACCTGGAGGACACGACCCCCCGCTCAACGCGGCTGGAAACCGGAGGGGCCATCCGGCGAGGAGCATGTCACGGGGAGCACGGCTGCGACCAACGCACGGGAGCACCAGCCTGCGAACAACGGCCACCGGAGGAACGGAGATGTCACATTTCGGTTCCCGGTCACGTCCCGTGAGCATGAACACAATCGAAGCAATCATCATCGGCGGCGGATACGGCGGAGTCATGGCCGCGAACAGGCTCGCCGCCAGAGGCCGCAGGGTCCATCTCGTCAATGACGGCCCCACATTCGTCAACAGGATCCGGCTACACCAGCGCGCCGCCACCGGGTACAGAGTGACGCGCCCGCTCGACGAGATGCTGTTTCCTGAGGTCGGGCTGAGCACACAACGGGCGGTCCGGGTCTCGGCAGGTGGGGTGGCCCTGGCGGACGGAACGGAACTGGAGGCGTCTCATGTCGTGATCGCCACCGGCAGCACTGGCGACGGCCCCGCAACCCTGGCAGGGGCCGATGCCCTGCGCACGGCCCTTTCCGCGCTCCCCGCCGGAGCACGGGTCCGGGTGGACGGCGCCGGCCTGAGTGGAGTCGAGACCGCTACGGAGATCGCCGAGGCGGCGCCGCACCTTCATGTGTCCCTGACCGATCCCGCCGGACTGTTTCCCGGCGGCTCGGAGGGAAACAGGAAATGGCTCGCGAACCAGCTTCCCCAGCTCGGCGTGGTCTGGGACGACGGCCCGGCCGACCTGACGGTCGACTGCACCGGGCTGTCCGCGCCGGATCTCGCCTCCCGGTCCGGGATGCCCGTGGACGGGCGGGGCAGGCTCGTCGTGGACCGAACCCTTCAGGCGGCCCCCGGGGTCTGGGGACTGGGCGACGCCGTCGTCTCGCCGCAGCTGCCCCACCTGCGAATGGGGTGCGCGACCGCCCTTCCGATGGGCGCCCACGTCGCGGACAACGTCCATCGGGCGCTGGCGGGGGAAGCGGCCACCGGTTTCGACTTCGGTTTCTCGTTCCGCTGCGTCAGTCTCGGTCGCAGGAACGGCCTGATCGAATTCGTGGACCGTTGCGACGTCCCCACCGGTCGACGCCTGACCGGACGGATCGGGGCCTTCTTCAAGGAGAGAATCTGCCGCCTGGTGATCAACGCGCCCCGCCGCTCGGCGGCGGGTTACCGTTGGCTCGGGAGGCAACGGTGAGCACGGACGAGTATCTGCGACATCGTGGGCTGGTGCTGCGCATCGCCTACGACATCACCGGTTCCCTCTCCGAGGCCGAGGACATCGCCCAGGAAACATGGCTGCGCTGGCACCGGGCGACAGAAGAGACGAAGGTGACGCGGCCCAGGGCCTATCTGGCCCGAGTCGCCACGAACCTGGCACTCGATGCCCTGAGGCGACGCGACTACCCCGGTCGCTTCCTACCGGAGCCCGTGCCGGAGGGCGATGCGACCGACTCGGGACTGGTGGTGGCGGAGGAGGTGTCACTGGCGCTGGCGCTGGTGTTGCAGTCGATGTCACCGCTGGAACGCACCGCCTTCGTCCTGCACGACGTTTTCAGTTTCTCCCACGAGGAGGTCGCGGAGTTCCTGGGACGTTCCCCCTCCTCCGTACGACAGCTGGCGAGTCGCGCCCGCCGCCACATCGAGGCAGGGCGTTCTCGTTTCGACGTGGACACTGAGAAGCACCACCGGTTGACCGAGGTATTCCTGACCGCTTGCCGGGCAGGTGATCTCGAATCATTGAAGAATCTCTTGGCGGAGGACGTGACCGTCTTCTCCGACGGTGGCGGCCGGGCCACAGTGGCGGTGCGTCCCATCGTCGGAGCCGACAAGGTGGCTCGTTTCTTCCTGGGCCTGACCAGCAAGATGACGGGAACGACCACCATCGAGCTGACCAGTCTCAACTCAACCCCGGCCTGGATCGCCCGGCAGGACGGGCGGGTCGACCACGTCGGGTGGCCGATGGTCACCGGGGACGGCATCTCGGCCTTCTACATCGTGCGGAATCCGGAGAAACTAGCCGCTCTCGGCCGTCCTCAGGAGTAGACGTGAGGGGCCAGGACCGCCAGGTCACGGAGGTTGCGGTAGCGGCTCGCGTAGTCGAGGCCATAGCCGACGACGAACTCGTTGGGGATGTCGAACCCGACGTACTTGACGGGCACCTCCATCCGGGCCGCCCCGGGTTTGCGGAACATCGTCATGATCTCGAGGCTGGCGGGTCTGCGGCTGGCCAGGTTCGAAATCAGGTAGCTCAGCGTCAGACCGGTGTCGATGATGTCCTCGACCACCAGGACGTGGCGGCCCTCGATGTCGACGCCGAGGTCCTTCAGGATGCGCACCACGCCGCTGGACTGGGTACCGGAGCCGTAGGAGGAGATGGCCATCCAGTCCATCTCCACGTGGCTCTTCATGGCGCGCTGCAGGTCGGAGACCACCATGATCGCCCCGTTGAGCACTCCCACGATCAAGAGGTCACGCCCGGCGTAGTCGGCGTCGATCCGGGCTGCGATCTCGGCGACGCGTGCCACGATCTGGTCACTCGTGTAAAGGACTTCGGACAGGTCGGAGATCACATCGGCTGCATCCACTCTCGCCACCCTAGGGCCTCCACTCCCGGCTGCCGTCTTCTTGGCTGGCGAGTCGGCAACTCGGGCGCGACACGCCGGGCGGCGCCGCCCCGCCCGCCTACGATCAAGCCATGCGACTCCTCCTGATCCGTCACGGCGAAACCCAGGCGAACGTCGATCACAGGTTGGACACCGCCTACCCGGGATACCGGTTGACCAATCACGGCCTGACCCAGGCCGCCTCGCTGCCGGGGAAACTTGCCGACGAACCGATAGAGGCGGTCTACGCGTCCCCGCTGACGCGCGCGCAGCAGACGGCCGCCCCGCTCGCCGAGTCGCTTGGGCTGGAGGTGCAGGTCCTCGACGGGGTGCAGGAGATCTCGGCGGGCGTGGAGGAGCTCAACCACGACTGGCGGGCCTACGTGGCGGAGCTGCACACCTGGTCCTCCGAGAATATGGACTCCTGCCTGGAGGGCGGCGAGACGGCGCGGCAGTTCATGTCCCGTTTCACCTCGGCCATCTCCAGGGTGGAATCGGCCGGCCACGGCTGCGCTGCGGTTGTCAGTCACGGAGCGGCGCTGCGGGTGTGGACCCTGGCCCAGGACCCCGGTTTCGGCTCGAAGAAGGCACCGCCGCTCAGCAACACCCAGTGGATCGTGATCAACGGTTCCTGCCGGGACGGCTGGAGCATCGAACGCTGGGGGGAGGCCGTGGCCTGAACCCGGGCCCGGGGGTTAACCCGGTGCGGCACCGGGCGGGTCAGCGATCCTCGGGTTGAACGGGCCCCTGGGTGGTGCCCGGAGTCCCGTCCCCGCGTTCCCAGCGGATCACCATGCCCTGTCTGGCGCCGAACCGGGCCAGGTGGATGCCCACGACCTCCTCCAGACGTTCGAGGTGCTCGTCGGCCGCGGACAGCCGCAACACCAGGACCTCGCCGTCGCAGGAGAGCTCGACGACGCCGGTGGTGGGGCCCTCGCGGTTGAACTCCAGGGAGCCGGTCCCGCTGTCCTCATCCCAGACGGCGGTGATCTTGCGACCCATGTGGCCGGCCAGCTGTTTGCCGTAACGGGCGGGGCGGTCCGTAACCACCCGCGCGGTCGAGGTACAGGGGAAGGCGTGCGTTCCGAAAGTGTTCATGGGGCCATCCTCACCCATCCACCCAACGGATGGCCGTCACAGCATCGGATCCGGTCGCGGTCTCCGTTCCGGGTCCCGACCCCGGGGACACCCGCCGTTGGTAGGACCAATGCGCACGGCCCCTGCCGGGCGGACACCTTTCCCCCGGAACGAACCCGCCCCCGAGGTCGGTCTTTCGCCCGGGCTGGGCTAGGGTTGGCATGTCGAGGACTACCAGTCCCGAAACCAGGCAGCCATTTCCCCGCGATGGCTTGTCAGAAGGATTTGGACGGAGAGCGATGAGCACAGAAGCAACGAGCGCGGCCGAGATCAGTCTCGCCGCCGATTTCGCCACTCCCAGCCTTGCAGACTGGGAAAAGGAGGTGCTGAAGGTACTCAACCGGAAGCGCCCCGAAGGCAAGGAACTCAACATCGAGCAGGCATACAAGCGCCTGACGAGCCACACCGTCGACGGGCTTGTGATCAAGCCGCTGTACACCATTGACGATGGCGTCAAGGAGCTTGGTTTCCCCGGAGTGGCCCCATTCACGCGCGGCACCACGGTCCGCGCGGGAGAGATGGATGAGGGCTGGCTCAGTGCTCAGCTCATTGAGGAACCCGACCCGGCCGAGGCCCGCAGGGCCGTCGACACCGACCTGGAGCGCGGCACATCCGCGGTCTGGGTGCGTGTGGATCCCGACGCGGTGCCCGCCGACAAGCTGGCCGAGGTCCTGAGCGATGTCCTGTTCGACCTCGCCCCCACACATGTTTCCTCCAACACCGATGAGCTGGCAGCCGCCGAGGCCTTGGCCGCAGCCTTCGCCGCGTCCGGCAAGGAGAACATCCGCGGCAGCCTCGGCGTCGACCCGATCGGCTTCGCCGCCCTCAACGGAACCGCCCCGGACCTCTCGGTGATCGCCAAGGCCGTGGAGCTTGCCAAGCCGTTCCCGGGTGTGCGTCCCATCGTCGTGGACGCCTCCCGTTACGATTCCATGGGCGCCGGTGACGTCGCCCAGCTGGCCTACGCGCTGGCCACGGGCATCGAGTACGTGCGCGCCCTCACCGATCTCGGGTTGAGCGCCGACGAGGCCTTTGACAGCATCCTGTTCAGGGTTTCCGCGAACACCAATCAGTTCATCACCATCTCCCGGCTGCGCGCGCTGCGCACCCTGTGGAACCGGGTCGGCGAGGTGCTCGGGGTGAGCCCGGAAAAGCGCGGCGCGGTGCAGCACGCAGTCACGTCGCTGCGCGAGATCACCCGCGACGACGCCTACGTCAACGTGCTGCGCGGCACCATTTCGGCCTTCGCGGCAGCCGTTGGCCAGGCCGAGATCATCACCGTGCTGCCGCTGGACACGGTGATCGGTCTTCCCGACGTCCTGACCCGCCGCATCGCCCGCAACACCCAGGTGGTGCTGGCCGAGGAGTCGAACATCGGTCGCGTCAATGACCCGGCCGGCGGCGCATGGTTCGTCGAGTCCATGACCAGGCAGCTCTGCGAGAAGGCCTGGGAGCTGTTCGGTCAGCTCGACGAGAAGGGCATGGCGGCCGCCATCGCCGACGGCACCGTCGCAGCCCAGCTCAAGGAGATCAACGAGGCCCGCGCCAAGCTGCTCGCCACCCGCAAACTGCCGCTGACGGGCGTCTCGATGTTCCCGAACCACCTCGAAAAGGCCCTCGTGCGCGCCCCGCGCCCCGCGGCCCCGAAGCTCGGCGGCATCCCGTTCGTGCGCGACAGCCAGGTCTTCGAGGACCTGCGGGACCGCTCCGGGGCCGCCAAGAAGACCCCGACCGTGCTGCTGGCCTGCCTCGGCACCCGGCGCGACTTCGGTGGCCGCGAGGGCTTCACCTCGAACCTGTACCACGTGGGTGGTATCAACACCGTGATCGCGGAGGGCACCAACCCGGAGGTGTTCGTCAAGGCCATGCAGGAGGCGGGCACCGACATCGCGGTCCTGTGCTCCAGCGCGAAGGTCTACGCCGCCCACGGCCTGGCCGTCGCGAAGGCCCTGAAGGAGGCGGGCGCCCAAGAAGTGCGGCTCGCCGGGCAGCTGAAGGAACTCGGCGGCGACGAGGCCGAGGTGAACGCCGTGATCGACGGCAACGTCTTCGACGGAATGAACGTGGTGGAGCTGTTGACCTCCACCCTGGACAAGCTGGAGGCCTGAGCAATGACCACGATTCCCCGTTTCGGCTCGGTCGACCTGCACGGCGACGGCATCCCCACCGACGCCAAGACGCAGTTCGACGACCACTTCCACCAGGTCGGTCACTCCGCCGGCTGGCAGACCCCGGAGCACATCCTGGTGCCGCCGCTGTTCGGCAGCGGCGACCTGGATGGCCTGGACTTCCTCGCCACCCGCCCCGGCATCGCCCCCTACCTGCGCGGCCCCTACGCGACGATGTACGTGAACCAGCCGTGGACGATCCGCCAGTACGCGGGTTTTTCCACCGCCGAGGAGTCGAACGCCTTCTACCGCCGCAACCTCGCGGCCGGCCAGAAGGGCCTGTCGATCGCCTTCGACCTGGCCACCCACCGCGGCTACGACTCCGACCACCCGCGCGTGGCCGGTGACGTCGGCATGGCCGGCGTGGCCGTCGACTCCATCCTGGACATGAGGCAGCTGTTCGACGGCATCCCGCTGGACCAGATGTCGGTGTCGATGACCATGAACGGCGCGGTGCTCCCGGTGCTGGCGCTCTACGTCATCGCCGCCGAGGAGCAGGGCGTCAAACCCGAGCAGCTGGCCGGAACCATTCAGAACGACATTCTGAAGGAGTTCATGGTCCGCAACACCTACATCTACCCACCGCAGCCGTCGATGAAGATCATCGCCGACATCTTCGCCTTCACCAGCGCGAACATGCCGCGGTTCAACTCCATCTCCATCTCCGGCTATCACATGCAGGAGGCCGGCGCGACCGCCGACATCGAGATGGCCTACACCCTGGCCGACGGCGTCGAGTACATCCGCGCCGGCGAGTCGGTGGGGCTGACGGTCGACGCCTTCGCGCCGCGGCTGTCGTTCTTCTGGGCGATCGGCATGAACTTCTTCATGGAGGTCGCGAAGATGCGTGCCGCCCGCATGTTGTGGGCACGCCTGGTGCGCGGCTTCAACCCGAAGAACCCGAAGTCGATGAGCCTGCGCACGCACTCGCAGACCTCCGGGTGGTCGCTGACCGCGCAGGACGTCTACAACAACGTGGTGCGCACCTGCATCGAGGCCATGGCCGCCACGCAGGGGCACACGCAGTCGCTGCACACCAATGCCCTCGACGAGGCCATCGCGTTGCCGACGGACTTCTCCGCCCGTATCGCCCGCAACACCCAGCTGTTCATCCAGCAGGAGTCGAAGACCTGCCAGACGGTGGATCCGTGGGCCGGTTCGGCGTACGTGGAAAAGCTCACCGATCAGCTGGCCCGCAAGGGCTGGGAACGCATCCAGGAGGTCGAGCAGGCCGGCGGCATGGCCAAGGCCATCGAGCAGGGCATCCCGAAGATGCGCATCGAGGAGGCCGCGGCCCGCACCCAGGCCCGCATCGACTCGGGCCGCCAGCCCGTGATCGGCGTCAACAAGTTCACCCTCGACCACGAGGACGAGCTGGAGGTGCTGAAGGTCGACAACCGCGCGGTCCGTGAGCAGCAGATCGCGAAGCTGGAGCGGCTGCGCGCCGAACGTGACGAGGCCGTCACCCAGCAGATGCTGGAGCGCGTCACCTGGGCTGCAGCGAACCCGGATCCGACGGATCCGGACCGCAACCTGCTGAAGGTCGCGATCGACGCGGCCCGCGCGAAGGCCTCCGTCGGTGAGATCTCCGACGCGCTGGAGAAGGTCTACGGGCGCTACACCGCACAGATCCGTACCATTTCCGGTGTGTACAACAAGGAATCCGGTTCGTCCGAAGCGGTCGCGAAGGCCCGCAAGCTCGTCGAGGAATTCGAGCAGGAGGAGGGACGTCGTCCCCGTATCCTGATCGCCAAGATGGGGCAGGACGGTCACGACCGCGGCCAGAAGGTCATCGCCACGGCCTACGCCGATCTCGGCATGGACGTCGATGTCGGCCCCCTGTTCCAGACCCCCGAGGAGGCCGCACGGCAGGCCGTCGAGTCCGACGTGCACGTCGTGGGCGCCTCCTCCCTGGCGGCCGGTCACCTCACCCTGGTGCCCGAGCTGCGCAAGGAACTGGACAAGCTGGGGCGGCAGGACATCATGGTCGTGGTCGGTGGTGTGATCCCGAGCCAGGACTTCCAGGAGCTGCGCGAGAACGGCGCGGACGCGATCTACCCGCCGGGAACCAACATCCCGGAGGCGGCGATCAATCTCCTCGAGGTCCTCAACAAACGCCTCCACGGCGACAAGTGACCCCGTGGCCAAGCGGCCCGTCCCTTTCCCGGGGCGGGCCGCTTCGCGTACTCACCGCATCATTCCCCGACCCGATTCCGCAGGAACAACCTCCTCGCTCAATCCTGGGGATACAGATCGCGGATACGCAGTTTTTCAGTTCGTCGTGCGCTCGTAGCGGGTTGTCTGGATTCCCCGCGCTCCTCTCATCTCGACTTTGCCCGATCCTTGCAGACGACGCAGCGCGAACCGGAGCTGCCCTTCGGTCAAACCGGTTTCCCGCTTCAACTCGGTCATCGTCCTGGGCTGTGTGAGGGCCGCGAGCACTGCTGAACCGTGACGGGTGACTCCCTTTTTCCCGTCCTCCGCGGTTGCCATCGCCGGACCGGGGCCCGGTCGCAAGGGCAGGTCACGGTGAATGACAACGGTGAAGGCTATGCCTCTGTCGATGAAACGCGGGGCAGGCAACCCGGCCTCGGCTAGCACCTCGATGGCCTCCCGGATTCCTCCGCCCTCACCTTCGATCACCCTGCTGCCGTCATACAGCCGGGTGTTCTTGCACACCTCGTAGAGAGTCGGGTTGACCGCGCTCTTGGCGCCCGGCCGACCAAGCTGGCCTTCGGAGACTCCCCACAGACCTCCCGGGTTCGTCACCACGAGCCGGTCAGTCATCAAACGGATCTCGACGCGCTTTGAACCCGTTATGGGGTCAAGGTTCCGATGAACCAGGGCATTGGCGATTATCTCCCTGACCGCGCGCATCGGCAGTTCGGGCTGGTCGACGCCGTGACCTCGTTCGTCGTATCCCATGGTGGAGCGGGTGTTTCGTTCCACCCATTCCATGGTGTCGGAAAGCAGGTCGGGAATCGGACCGACGAAGTGAACCAGGTCCCGGGTCCGTGGCCCGCCGCCCCGGTCCGCGAGCTGCACGGCGGCGGTGACTCCCAGGCTCGGCGACCAGGACTGCGGCGCGTTTCCCAGCGCATACAGCCCGGCCAAGGTCAGCTTCCCGGAGCGCGTGGTGACGCCGACGTAGTGGAGGATCTTCTCGTCCGGGAGAGCGGCGTAGCGGCGCGACCCGGCCCGCACCGCGGAGAGGAACCTCGTCACCAGGTCCGGGTCGAGTTCCGTCGCAGAACTTTCAGGGATCGGGGTCCGGTCCGGGTTCGTGGGGTGGAGAGCCTGGGTTTTCAGCAATTCGATCTGGGCTATCTCCTGCTCACTCATTGCGTAGTCGCCATCGGATTGCCTCAGGTAAGCGATCCCGCCGTGCCGTGCGGGACGCTGCGCCAGGGGCAGGCCCTCGACGTGTGCCACCAGCACGAGGGCACCCTCGAAGGTAAGGGTCTGGAACTCGCATCTGGCCGGCGGGGTGACGGAGGTACGGGCCATGGAGGCCACCGCCCCTTCCAGTCCGGCGATGTCCCCCAGCCCCACCGGAATGAAACCCCTCGCCTCGTCCAGGCCGAGAATGATCGTGCCGCCGTCGGGCAGGTTCGAGAACGCGCAGAGGGTGTCCCCCAGCGACGGCACCCCACCCGCAGCCGATTTCACCTCGATTCCGGTGGAGTCCCCCCTGCGTTCCCGTAGTTCCCGGACCACCGCTTCCAGAGTCGCATCGTCCCAAGTCACACTTAAAGTGTAACTCTGGGTGTAGAACTTGCACTTTACAGTTCCACTTTGCCTCGCCGATCCCCGGTCGGAAGGCGTCAGCCTGCATCCGCGGGTTCCCCGGTTATGCGGCACTCAACCCGATTTCGGGGCGAAACGGAGCGTTTTCCATGTTGAGCGCTGCACAACCGGGTTTCCCGGGAATATCAGCGGCACACGGTGACCGGATTCCGCAGCACCCACTCCAGCGTCAGCGACACCAGCCGCTCCATCCCCTCGGGACGCTCCACCAACTCCCACGCGACGGCGCGGGCCTCGGTCAGCTGATCCGGGCCGAGGGGTGTTCCGGAGCCGAGGATCGCGAGGATGCGTTTGACCCACAGCCACTGCTGGCGCACCCAGTCACCGCCATGCCGCACGATCAGGCACAGGTCCGAGACGTGGGACAGCACATCCTTCAGTGGGTCCGGATCCCCCGGGCGTCCGCTACACAGCAGCTCGGCGAGGTGGTCGATCTGGTCGCAGCCGGGGCCGCCGAGGGTTTCCTCGCGATCCTCCCAGATTCGTTCTTCCCACGTGGGATCCGGGGCGACGCCGAGGAGCCGGTTCAGTTGCCCCAGCGCATCCTCGGCCACCTCCAGCCGGGGCAGGCAGGCGGCAAGAAGCCCGGGACGCAGCAAGCCGCGATGGAACTCGAAGGCCCCTCCCGACCGGGCCAGGGCGGCGCGGGCCTCCCGGGTGACGGGCACCCCCGCATCGAGCAGCATCCGGGCGATCGCGAGGGTGGCGGGAAGGTCTCTCGCCGCTCCGGTGAGACACTCCACCAGGAGCGACGGGGAAACACCGCTCGGGTCGGGATCGGCACCGAGATCCAGCAGCGTCGCCACCACCTCGGGACGCCGCTCCCGGCAGGCAATGGCGAGCGGATTGCCCTCCCCTTCCCTGTTGATGTCGGCCCCCAGCTCCACCAGTTCGCGAAGACGTGTGGTGGCACCGACCACGATCGCCTCGTGGAATGCGCTGGTTGGTTGTTCGTGACACCAGTCGAGGTCGGCGCCCCGGGTCTCCACCAGCCACCGGAGAACCTCCAGCGGGGTTTCGGGAAACATGTGGGCCTCGGTCCGGGAGCCCCACAGGGTTGCGTCGACGTTGCGTACCCGGAGAATCCGCTTCAGCGCCTCTGCGCTCCTGGTACGGCACAGCCCAACCCAGTCATCGGGCAGCAACGAGGGCCTGTGCCTCAGCGTCGACCCCGGTTCGGGTGCGTGCCGGAGGATGCGCAGGTATGACGCGATGTCCTCCGGGATCTCGTCCGCGACCTCCTCGCCGCGACGATGGTCTTCCCAGTCCCGGAGCACCACCTTGACCCAGGCCGCCCGGCCGCCGGCTCGTTCCATCCCCGGATGCACCGCCCCGGTGATCTTGAACTGCGCCATCGCCATGGCCATCATCCGGGTCGCCAGCTCCCGCAGCCCGACCTGCCCGGTCTCGTCTGCATTCAGCCAGGCCTGGATGTTCCCGTCGGAACCCAGCCACACATCCCGGGGAACACCGGATGCAGCACCGGTTTCGTCCCGGAGCCCGGAGAGGTCGTCACCACCGCCATCGGTGTACCAGGCCTCCACGCGCCACAACATCCCGATGCCCTCCGGGCTCCCGAACGGCGAACGCGGATCGGTGATGTCGTGGTACCAGGCGGGCACCGCGGCGGTGAAGACCGGGTGGCTGGTGGCGGGCGACGGCACCCCGCCGGGAGGATCGAACCAGTGTGTGAAGGCCATGCTTGAGCTTAGAGTTTGCGCGGTTGTCCTCGGCGCATGATGACCGGAGGCGTCACGCCATGGTGCACGGGGTTCTTCGACGGCCTCGACATGACGGGGTTCTAGAGCGACTTCTGTGACGAAGGCTGGAAGGACCCCGGGGAAGGTCCGTGACAATGCCGTATCAAGGCGGGCCCAGCCAGCCGTATAGTGGATCTGGTCGATTCACAAGAGGGGGAACCATCAGTGGTTGTCGTCGGTCTCGTGCTCGCCGGAATCGCAGCGCTCGTACACGTGTTCATCTTCTATCTCGAGTCGATCGCATGGACGGGAGAACGAGCCCGGAAAATCTTCGGCACCGGGACCGTCGAGCGGGCTGAGGCGCAGCGGGAGCTCGCCTTCAACCAAGGGTTCTACAACCTCTTCCTGGCCATCGTGACGGGCCTCGGCATCATTATCCACACCGCAGGGCAGCACGTGGTGGGTGAGACGTTGGTGTTCACGGGAGCCGGATCGATGGTGGCAGCCAGCCTTGTCCTGCTACTGTCCAGCCCTGACAAGGCATCCGCCGCACTCAAGCAGGGTGTGGTCCCAGCACTCGGAGTGCTCACACTGCTGATCGGCCTGGTCACCTTCTGACGAGGATTGCGGACCTTCTCAACCTGTGCAGGTGGATCAGGAGCACCAGCAGCGATTCTGCGATGGGAAGCAGCCCGTAGTGCCCCAGGTTCAGCTCGATGCCGGCCCGCGGGCCCCTCGGTTCGGCGTCCCACCACGGGACGAGTTCCGGCACCATGGGCACCCAACACCACAACTGACACGTCACGGCGCAGCCACTCAGGATCCACACCGGCCGACGAACTTCGCGCTGGCGAAGCGTTCTGCCCATCACACCTCTGGGAGCTCTGCCCAATCGAGGAAAATGTCCAGGGCCTCGGTGAGGCTCTTGGGCCCGCAGAACAGCTCGAACCGACGCCGCACGACCGTTTCGCTGGTTTCCACGACGCGGGCGTGAACCCAGTCGTCCTCGAGACGCTCAACTACGAACTCCTCGAACGAGACGTTCTCCAGCTCGGTTCCCGTCAGATCCACCACGACCCTCCATCCCGGATTGTCCAGTGTTTCCACCGTGATCCCGCGGTCGCTTTCCCACACCCCGTCGCACTGTGCCGCGTACCAGTCCTGGAGACGTTCCAGAGCGTTCATGATTCCTTCTCCACGCGGTCCGGGGAGTCGTGGTGCAGTACCGCCCCCATCAGGGTGATCCGCGTACCGCATTCCCGACCCGCCCTCGTCCCGCTCACCCGACGGGGTTGTCCGTTGCATGTCCCTGCCTCCTGCCCGCCCGGAATCGACCACGGTCTCACAAGCCGCGCCCCGGGCTGGGAAAAATCGTCAGACTCCAGTGAGGAGCTCAGTGGCTGGGTGGCGTCCCCGATCCTGCGGCTCACAGGAAGGTTCCGGTCGTCGGAAGTAAAGCGCATCCCGGGCCGGCAACAAGAGCCATCGCCGGCCCCCGGCGGAAGATACGGACGAGCCATTTGAAGTTTGCCTTTCCTACTGGACCGGGAAAGCATGCCATGAATACCGCGGTCAGGCCATCCGTCAATCAACGAAGGTGAAGGGTATCCGTTCCGATGGCGCCGCGGCCCCTCTCAGCGCACGGCGAGGCGTCGCCCTTCTTCCACCTTCCGCCCTTGTCCCTCTGTGCACAGGAAACATCGGGGCTCCTCGGTTCGGTGGGCCGGCCGGGTACCGGTCAGCGGGCGGTGAGGTACTGCTCCGCCAGGGCCCGCCGGACGGCGGGGACCGCCTCGGCTGCGACCTCCTCCGCCGGGACCTCCAGCAGCCGGGCGACGGCGGTTATGGTCTGCCCGACGGTGAGGTCGCCGTCGAGGGCCCCCAACACCGCGCCCGTGACAGTGCTCAGACGCATCCCGCGCAGCAACCCGGTGCGCTGCCGCAGCACCAAGTGCTCGGGATCGGCGACCCCGGGCTGGCCGGTGGTCTCCGCGACCACATCGGCCAGGCGCGGTGCGAGTACCAGCAGGTCGGCGGTATCGAGGCGGGCAGCGTCGACGGCACCGGCGTGAGCGGCGAACACCTCCCCCACGGGCTGGGCGACGGCGTGCGGCCACGACTCGCACCGGATCTCGGGGGTCTCGCGGCCCGCGTTCGTGAGCAGGATCCACCCCATGCCGACCTCGTCGATGCCGAGGTGGTCGAAGTAGGCCAGCCATTCGCGGTAGGTGGGTTCCCATTCGGGACGGCCCGTCAGGCCCGCGTCGGTCAGCCACATCTCGATGTAGGCGAACCGGTCGAGGCGTTCGCGTTCGATGGCGAACAGGTCGCAGCCGGAACCGTCCACCCACGAGGAGAGCCGCTCCTCCCACGGCTCCTGGCTGACGGCCCAGTTCGTCAGCAGCTGGAGGCTGCCTCCCGGCATCAGGTGAGCGGGGGCGTCACGGACGACGGCCTCCACCAGGCCGTCGGCGGTGAAGGTGGATTCGCGGTAGGTGAGGCGTTGGCCACCGGGTGGGCTCATCACGTAGGGCGGGTTGGAGACGATCAGGTCGAACCGCTCCCCCGCCACCGGTTCGTACAGCGACCCCTCCCGGAAGTCGACATCCATGCCGCTCAGCGCCGCACCGAGGCGCGCGAGACGCAGGGCGCGCGGATTGAGGTCGGTGGCGACCACCCGGTCGGCGTGGCGGGACAGGTGGTAGCTCTGCACCCCGCATCCCGTGCCGAGGTCGAGGGCCATCCTGACGTGGCCTCGCATGGTGATCTCCGCCAGGGTCAGGGAGGCGGGCGAGGCCCCCAGCACGTAGTCGGGCCGGGTCGGTTCCACGATCCCGTCGAGCCCGGGGGTGAGGTCGCTGACCAGCCACCCGGAGGCGCCGTCGTCGGGTGAGGCGTAGGGCCGCAGCTCGATCACGGCCCGCGCGGATCCCCCATCCGCGGCGACGATTCCCTGCGCCACAACGTCCGGGAAACACCCACCGAAGGCACGCTCCGCGGCCCCGGAGGGCACCTGTTGCCTCAGCAGGAACAGGCGGATCAGCGTCGCGAGGGGGTCGCTGGCCCCGGCCAGGGTGACGTCGGCGGGCAGGGTGCAGTTGCGGTGCAACCCGGCCTGCCCGGCGTCCCCGATGCGTTCCAGCACGGAGTCGGTGGTGTAGTCGATCTCGATCAGCCGGTCGCGCAGCCGGGAAATGTCCATGCCGACACCATAGAACCTCCGCGCGGGCGTTCGTGGCATTCACGAACCAAGTTCTCCCGGCCCCTTGCAGACCCGCCCCGGAGTTCCTTGACTTCGTCCTCACCGGCGCTTAGCGTCGAGAACACGGCGTCCCGCTGCGCACGACCCAGCGGACCGGGAACACCGGGGCATCTCCCCATCGACCCGAGAACCGGAACGAGGCGAGAACATGAACACCAGGCACATCATCACGGGACTGCTGCCGGCGCTCTGCCTGCTCGGCTGCTCCACCACCGTCCCCGCGACCCCCTCCAGCGGACCCGAGCAACCCAGCCCCATCAGCAACACCGATCCCCAGCCCAGTGGGAAGAAACCCGGCGCCGAACTGAAGGGCACGGTCCTCGACGAGAACGGCGAGCCGATCGCGGACTGCAACATCGAGATCAGGGGGGAAACGAGGGAACCGGCCATCGTCACGGACGCCTCGGGAATGTTCTCCATCGGAATCCGCCGCGGCTCGCAGCACATCACCGTCAACTGCGACAAACACCAGATCTACCAGAAGGAAGAGTTCCCGGTTCAGGTCCCGGAAACCGACACGTTCGAGCAGACCTTCACGATCCACAGGAAGTAGAACGAGGTTTCCCCGGTTGCGCAGCGCCCGACGCGTTTCCGGGCGCGGAATGGGGCGTTTTCCGCGTTGAGCGCTGCGTCACCGTGTTGTCCAGAG
Organism: uncultured Propionibacteriaceae bacterium; assembly: GCA_938012815.1. GTDB lineage: Bacteria > Actinomycetota > Actinomycetes > Propionibacteriales > Propionibacteriaceae > Arachnia. The sequence goes on along the minus strand of CALLVV010000045.1, from coordinate 39,610 downwards.
ACTCCACTGCGCGGCTGCTCGCCATTCCTGGAGAAATCGTGAGTATTCCCCGGATGCCGCAGCCAGATCGGCCGGGGTGCCTTGCTCGGTGATGCGTCCTTCGCGCATCATGATGACGACATCGGCGAGTTCCAGCATCGCGGGCCGGTGGGTCACCACCACGGTGGTGTGGTTGTGGCGGATTTGTTTGATGCTGTCCACGATGGCGTGTTCGTTGCGGACATCGAGAGCCGAGGTGGCCTCGTCGATCAGGAGCAGGGGGGCTTTTTTCACCAGGGCACGAGCGATGCCCACCCGTTGTCGTTCTCCGCCGGAGAGCTGGCCGCCCAGTTCACCCACCGGTGTGTCCCAGCCCGCCGGTGCCTGTTTCAGGATGGGGGTGAGCATGGCGGCTTCCGCGATGCGGTCGAGATCTGTCTGGGTGAGGTTCGGGTTGACGGCCAGCAGGTTGTCCCGCAGGGACGCGTCGGCCAGGACCGTGTCCTGGAAGACCATGGCTGCGTTGCCCCGCAGCTGGTTCGTCGTGGCCTCGGCCGGGTTGTCGCCGCTACCCAGTGTGATGGTGCCCGTGTCGGGGGTGCTCAATCCAGCCAGGGTTCTGATGAGGGTGGTTTTGCCCGACCCGGAGCCGCCGATCACCACGGTGACCGTTCCCGGCGCCAGGTCCAGGTTCACGTCCGCGAGTCCGACGGTGCCGTCGGGGTGGGTCAGTTTCAGGTTCCGGGCCCGCAGGTGCGGCGCCTCGGACATGGGAGGCGAGGGGTTGATCGGGGTGGTCTCGACGATGGCCCGGACCTCCTGGAGGTTGCGGTTGATCGCGACGACTCCGGCGACGGTGCCCGCCACCGTGGTGACCTGTTCCAGGACCCGCAGCAGCACGATGATCAGGGTGGCGGCGGTGATCGCGTCGATCACACCGGAGTCGAGGGCCAGCCACGCCGTGAGACCGAAACCGAACAGCACCACCTGCAGCACGAGGCTGAACAGGAACTCACCGGGGATCTGCCACAGCAGGAGTTTCAGCACCCGGCCCCGGGTTTTCCCGATGGCATTGGTGACCAACCGGTTCCCCAGGGACAGGTTGCGTGCCGTGCGCAGTGACGGCTGGGCCCAGGCGAACTCGAAGAGCCGGTCGTCGAGTTCCTCGGTTGCCGCCGTATAGGCGCGCTGGGCCCGCGCCTCCAGGGCGGTGCCGGCCCGCAATGCCACCAGCGCCAGGATCCCGCCGGCCAGTGTGACCACCCCGACGAGAGGCGAGACGGGCAGAAGCCCCAATCCCAGCGCCAGCGTGAAAGCCGCGGCGGTTATCACCGGGGTTACCAGCAGGATCACCCCGGACGTGGCCTCGGTGGCTCCATCGGCCATCAGGGTGCGCAGCGTCGCGGCCCGCTGTGGGGTCATCTCGGGCCACGCCAGGACCGCTTCGGGGGTGCGCTGCTGGATGGTGCGCATCACGCTGATCCCGAGACGCAGCCCGCGTCGGGCGGCGAGCACGTCCATGCCCCAGGCTGCGATGATCAGCCCCAGCAGCGCCGCCACCCACGGGGCGCCGCTGGCCGGGGATTCGCCGAACAGGGACCTGCCCAGGGGAAACAGCACCAGGACAGCGCCCGCCTGGAGCGTCGCGGAGGCGACGGCCAGGACCAGATAGGCCCAGAAGTCGCGCCTGTTCGTGATGGCGTGCAGGTGTCGCAGCATCACCGGCTCCCTTCATGTCCGGAGCCGGCGCGCCACAACTCGGCGTAGGTTCCGTCCCGGTCGAGTAGTTCCTGATGGGTGCCGGATTCGGCGATGGTGCCGTCTCGCAGCACGATGATCCGGTCGGCGTCCCGTACGGTGTGGAGCCGGTGGGCGATCATGAGCACGGTGCGTCCCGTGAGCAGGCGGTCCAGTCCTTGACGGATCGCCCACTCGGAGTCCGGGTCGGCGGCGGCGGTGGCCTCGTCCAGGACCACGATCGGGGTGTCGGCCAGCAGCGTCCGGGCGATCCCGATGCGTTGACGTTCCCCGCCGGAGAGCCGGGTGTTGTCGACGATGGTGTCGTAGCCCTGCGGCAGCTGCATGATGCGCTCGTGGATCTGGGCCGCCTCTGCTGTCGCCCGTATCTGCTCTTCGGTGGCCTCCGGTCGGCTCAGGGCGATGTTGTCGCGCACGCTGGCCCGCAGCAGCTGCACGTCCTGCAGCAGGATCGCGACCTTTGCGTACAGCTCATCGGAGGAGAGGCCGCGGATGTCGACGCCGTCGATGCTGATGGTTCCCGCTTGCGGGTCCCACATCCGCGCCAGCAGCGCTGCCACCGTCGACTTACCCGCTCCGGAGGGACCGACCAGCGCGGTGACCTGCCCGGGCCGGAGTTCCAGGTCCAGGGCCGGCAGCACCGTCGGCCCCGCCCCGTAGCCGAACCTGACACCCGAGAACCGAACGTGCCCCGGGGGAGCGGATCGGTTCTCAAGGGAAGCCAGACCTGGTGTGCCGAGCAGCCATTCCAGGGAGTCGCGGGCCGCGAAGGACTGCGTCAGGATGCCGATGCCCGACGCGATCCCGATCAACTGGGCCCCGCACGAGGTACCCACGATCAGGAAGACGATCAGCTCCTCGGGACGCATCCAACCCGCCGAGATGAACGCCCACCCGGCCAGCACCAGCAGGCCCAGCACCGTAGTCGGGCGGTTGATCATGACCGCCTGGGTTTTCGCCAGCGAGGTTTCCCGCTGCCACCGCTCCACGACATCACCCATCCGGCACAGCGTCTCCGGCAGGTCGACGACGGCCCTTGGACCGAACACCCGGGCTTGGTCGATCGTGCTGAGGAAGGTCTGCGCCTGCCCTGAGGCCAGCGCCGAGGTGCGCTGCACGAGAGCGTTCTTGTCGGCGTCGCGCCGCGAGATCCGGATCATCACAACCAGGAACACCACCAACGGGAGCAGCAACACCAGGGCGAGCCGCCACTGCACCGCGAACAGGTACCCCAGGGTCGCTACCGGCGTGACGACCGCAGCCACGAGATCGAGCACCGAATGGGTGACCACGTAGTGCAGCGCGGCCACGTCGTCACCGACCAGGGTTTTCACATCCGCCGCCTTGCGGTTGGTGAACCAACCCAGCGGTAGCGTGCTCAACTTGTCCATCAGACGCCGCCGCAACGCAGCGGCGAACCGGGCATCGTAGAGGTGCATGCCGAACAGCAACACCGCGGTGCCGGTAGCGCTCAGAGCCATGACCAGCAGGGCCGCAACCCCCACCGCGACGAACTCACCCACTCCGGCGCCACGCAGGAAAAGCCGGGCCACCTCGGCGAACAGAATGAACGGCACGATCTGCACCACGGCGAGCAGAGCCTGCGCCAGGCCACCCACGACCAACGCCGCGCGGGCCGGGGCCAAGACCCGCTCCGGGGTGGGAGAAGCGGTTGCCGTCCCTACGGGTTGCGGTTCCTGTTGCTGAGCGGCCTGCTCCAGGACGCGCGATTTACCCATGGCACGCCCCTTCACCCAGTAGGCCTGGGCATGGAGCGTGGCCCGGTTCAACCCGAACTCGCGTTCCAGCGGGGTGCGGGCACGCCGGGTCGCGAGGGACTCAGCGGTGACCCAGGCGTACCAGCCGGTCCAGTCCCGCCCGGAAATGGCCTGCGCCAGCCCCTGACCGTCGGGCAAATCCTCCACCCAGCGGGCTTCGACGTTCGGCCCCTCCGGCAGCGGCAGCTCGACGTCACGCTCGTCGTGCTGTTCCAGATACACCACGACGGGATGCTCCGGTGGGATCGAGGACGCCAAGGCGTGGATCGCCGGATAGGACGCCAGGTCACCCAGGAAGAGATACCCTCCGGGCGCCGGATCGAGCAGCTCGAAGGGCTCCTCACCGAAACGCATCGCCACGATCTGATCGCCCGGCTTACACGTCGTGGCCCAGTAAGCAGCAGGGCCCATTGGATGATGAATGACAAAATCAATCGCGAACTCCCCGGTCCCCGGATCCGCCTCGGCGAGGGTGTAACCCCGTTGGAACTGTTTCGCTCCACCATCCGGATCCGGAAACCAGGCACGCACCCAGTTCCCGGGCGCCTCCCCCTCAGGAGTGAGCAGAGTGTCGGAGTGGAGGAACACGCGCACGAAGTGGTCCGCGCGGTATTCGCGCCCCGTCACCGTCAACACGTGCTCCTTCGCCCCGAGGCCCTTGAGCACCGCCCCCTGAATCCCCTTACCCACGACTGATCCCTTCAGGAAGTTTTGCCTAACCTCATCATCGTGCACGTGTATCGCCATGTTCCAGTCATCTCATTGCCGGCGGTGGGGCCGGGGAGCACCCCGGCAACGTCATCCGGCCGGCCCGTGCTCCTCTGGAGTCGTGCAGGTCAGTGGGCCCTCGCGAGGATCGTGCCGGCGCGGTCGATCACGACGATCTCCACTTCCACCGGCGCCCCGCCGAGGACCGCCAGCGCCTCGTCGCGCGCCGAATCCGCGATCAGCCGTGGCAGGTCGATGCCGGCCTCACCGGCGAGGGTGACGGCGTGGGCGACGGTCGCGACCTCTCCGATCGCGTCGGCCAGCTCCGGTGAGGCACCGGCCCCCTCCACCAGTTGGCGCAGATGAGCGGGCTGGATGCGGGTGCGGTGGGAGTGCAGGTCGAGGTAACCGGCCGCCAGTTTGGAGAGTTTCGCAACCCCGCCGACGATCGTGAGCCTGGGCAGCGGGTGCTTGCGTAGGTATTTCAGGACGGCGCCGGCGAAGTCGCCCATGTCGAGCAGTTCGATGCCCGGGTACAGTTCCTCGGCGACCCGCTCCGACGTCGATCCGGTGCAGGCGGCTGCGCGCGTCGCGCCGGTGGCGATGGCGACGTCGATGCCGCGGTGGATCGACGCGATCCACGCCGAGCACGAGTAGGGTACGACGACGCCGGTGGTGCCCAGGACACTCAAACCTCCGAGTACGCCGATGCGCGAGTTCCAGGTCTTCTCGGCGATGCGCGCGCCGTCGTCGATCGAGACGGTCACGCGCACGTCGGGTGCGACCCCGAGGCGCTCGGCGGCGGCGGTGATGTTGGCGGTGATGTACTCGCGGGGTTTCGGGTTGATGGCCGGCTCCCCCACCGGCAGCGGCAGCCCCGGCAGGGTGACGGTGCCGACGCCCTCACCGCCCGCGAACCTCACGCCGCCGCCGGTCTCGCCGGGTTCGACGACCACCCGCACGACCGCGCCGTGGGTGACGTCGGGGTCGTCACCGGCGTCCTTCGTGACCGCCGCCATCGCCCGCCCGGGCCGTAGGTGCCACTGGGTCAGGGCGAACGCGGCCTCACGTCCGCCGGGCAGCGCGATCCCGACCGGGTCGGGAAACTCGCCCGTCTCGAGGGCGACGAAGGCGCTGGTGGCGGCCGCGCAGGCGCACGCCCCCGTCGTCCAGCCGGGTCTCAGCTGCGACGACTCCAGTTGCGCCTTCCGGCCGCGGGGACGCAGCGCCTCCCGTCCCTCCGCGGCCAGGGCGGGATCGGCGTCAGCGGTCATTCGTGGTCTCGGCTCGGCTGGCCATCGCGTTCACCGCGGCGACCGCCATGGCGGAGCCTCCGCGGCGACCGAGGACCGTGATGTACTCGACGCCGCTGTCGTCGGCGACCAGCGCGTCCTTCGACTCCGCGGCGCCCACGAAACCGACGGGGATGCCGATGATCGCGGCGGGCCTTGCTCCGGTCTCGCGCATCACCTCGAGCACCCTGAACAGCGCGGTCGGGGCGTTGCCGATGGCGACGACCGCGCCGTCGAGCAGGCCGTCCTCCTGCCACAGGTCGACGGCGGCGGCGGTTTTGGTGCAACCCTTCGCCTCCGCAATCGCGGGCAGGCGGGGGTCCTTGATGTGGCAGACGATCCGGGTGTGCTCGGGCAGGCGGCTGCGGATGATGCCGGTGGCGACCATCGACGAGTCACACAGGATCGGCGCCCCGGTCTCGAGGGCCGTGAGGGCGGCGGCGGCGACACCCGGCGTGAAGGCGATCAGGTCGGCGATCGCCGGATCGGCCGCGGCGTGGATCATCCGCACCACCACGGGCTCGACATCCTCGGGGAAACGCCCCAGGTTCGACTCCTCCCGGATGATCTCGAACGAGCGGGCATAGATCGGGCTACCGGTCTTGATGTAGTCATTGGTCACACCTCCAAGACTATGGCAGCCATCACCGCCCGTCGGCCAGCACGGGCGGTCGGCACGCCCCAACCGGGACGCGCCCCGACCTCTCGGCTAGGACCTCCGCGCCGGAACTGGCTAGGCTGTCCCGCGACGACTGACCATTCAGCTTGCCGACAACGAAGGAATCCGGTGCGAATCCGGAGCGGTGCCGCCACTGTGACCACCCGGGTGGGAGCCAGACACTTCGGGCCAGCCAAGACCGAACGGGCGTAGCACCCGAGGAGGGCCACATGAGCGTTGACCGCACCCTGTCCGGAGTGGGGGTGGGTCCCGGCGACCCTGACCACGTGACCGTGAAGGCGTTGCGAGCCCTGGAGGCCGCCGACGTCATCCTCGTGCCGAGCACCGAGGCCCGCGCCGGTGGCGTAGGCCGCGCCGAGGAGATCGTCTTGACCCACCTGCCCGCCAAGGCCGGCGCGATCCGCCGCATCCCGTTCTCCATGGCCGAGCGCCGCGGCATCGGGCAGCGCCGGGCCAGCGCGTGGGAGGCCTCCGCCACGGCCGCCGTCGAGGCGTTCGAGGCCGGCGCGAAGCGGGTCGCGTTCGCCACCGTCGGCGACGCGTCGGTGTTCTCGACGTTCTCGTACCTGTGCGACCTGGTGTCGCGGCGCGTCGAGGTCACGGTCGAGGTCATTCCCGGGATCACCGCCATGCAGGCCATCGCCGCCGCCAGCCGCACCCCGCTCGTCGAGGGCCAGGAGATCCTGTCCCTCGTGCCGTGGACCGTCGGGCCCGAAACCCTGGCCCGCGTCTGCGAGGTCTCCGACACCGTCGTCGTCTACAAGGGCGGCCGCGAAATGGCCGAGCTCCGCGCCGTGCTGGATGCGCAGGGCCGCCTCGGCGAGGCCATCCTCGGCACCGACCTCGGGTTGCCATCCGAACACCTCGTGCCCCTGTCCGAGGTGACCGACCGCGCACCCTACTTCAGCACCGTCCTTGCCGCACCGAGACGTTCCACCACCGGAGGGAGAATATGAGCGGACTGAGACTCGACCCGGAAGGCCTGGTGGTCTTCGTCGGGGCAGGCCCCGGGGCCGATGACCTGATCACCGTGCGCGGCGCCCGCGTCATCGCCGAGGCCGACATCATCATCTGGGCCTCGTCGCTCGTGCATCCCGGGATCGTCGCCGACCACAAGCCGGGCGCGGAGGTCATCGACTCCGCATCGATCCCCCTGGAGGACCTGGTGCCGCTGTACACGCGGGCCCGCGACGAGAAGCTCCTCGTCGCCCGCGTCCACACCGGCGACCCGGACATCTACGGGGCGACGGCGGAGCAGCGCGACCTGTGCGCCCAGATCGGCATCCCCACCGAGACGATCCCCGGCATCTCGGCGTTCTCCGCCACCGCGGCCCGGGTCGACTCCGAACTGACGCTGCCGGAGGTCGCGCAGTCGATGATCCTCACCCGCCTCGAGGGCGGTCGCACCCCGATGCCCGAGAAGGAGAACATCCGCTCGTTCGCGGCCCACGGCACGACGATGTCGATCTACCTGTCGGCGGCCCGCAACAAGCAGCTGGAGGCGGCCCTCCTCGAGGGCGGCTACCCCCCGGAGACGCCGTGCATCATCGGCTACCGCGTGACCTGGCCCGACGAGGCCATCTGGCGGGTCCAGCTGAAGGACCTGTCGGCGACGATGAAGGAACACAAACTCTGGAAGCACACGATCGTGCTCGTCGGCCCGGCCCTGGCCACCGACCGCGCCGCCAAACGCTCCCACCTGTACCACCCCGGTTTCCGGCACGAGTACCGCGCTGCCGACAAGGCCGCCGCAACCGACCTGAGGGAGCACGGCGCCACCACCTACAACCTGGAGAACGGAGACAACACATGATCACGGTCCACGGGCATCTCGGCGCCCCCAGCGAGGAGCTGCGCCGCGCCGTCGCCGCCGCGGCGGTGGTGGTCGGCGGACGCCGCCACCTCGATGAGCTGGCCGTCCCCGAGGACAAGCGAATCGTCCTGGGTGGCCTCACCCCCGCCGTCGAGAAGATCCGGCAGCTGCCCGAGGACACCGATGTCGTGATCCTCGCCTCCGGCGACCCGCTGTGGTTCGGTGTCGTCCGCAAGCTGCGGTCGATCGGGTTGCGTCCGAAGGTCGTCACGCGCGCCTCGTCGGTGGCCGAGGCGTTCGCCCGCGTCGGACTGCCCTGGGACGACGCCATCACGGTCTCCGCGCACGGCCGCCCCATCGACGCCGCCATCACCGCGGCGCGCCGCTACGCGAAGGTCGCGGTCATGACCGACCCACGCGAACCCCTCTCGCAGCTGACCGACCCCCTGGCCGGTCTCGACCGGACCTTCGTCCTGGCCGAGCGCCTCGGCGAGGACGACGAACGCGTCCGGATCATGACCGGTGAACAGCTGGCCGCGGTCGAGGACGTCCGGAACCCGAACGTCGTGCTCGTCCTGGAGCACCACCCCGACGCCGAATGGGACGAGACGGCCGTCGACACCACCGCGCCCCGCCGCGTCGCCGTCCCCGAGGTCGCGGTGGAGCGGCTGACCGCGAATGCGCTGGCCGAGCTGACGGTCGGGCAGGTCGTCTCCTCCGAGGCCGCCCGCGCCCGCGCCGCCCAGATCGACGAGCTGCTCGGCGGAACCCGCATCTACGACGGGCCCGCCACCGAGGTGCTGCGCCAGGCCTTCGACGAATGCGACCTGGTCGTCTCGCACCTGGCGATCGGCGCCACCACCCGCATCCTCGCGCCGCTACTGGATTCGAAGAAAACCGACCCGGGTGTCGTCGTCATCGACCAGGGCGGGCATTTCGTCGTGCCCCTGCTGGGCGGGCACGTCGGCGGCGCGAACGAGCTGGCCGAGAAGTTGTCGGAGGCCCTCGGGGCCACCGCGGTGCTCACAACCGCCACCGACTCCCTCGGCATCCCCGCTCTCGACACCCTCGGCTGGGCCCACAGCGGCGATGTCGCGAGCGTGACCAGCGCGATGCTCGATGGCCGTCCCGTGCGGCTGGTGCGGGAGCAGCCGTGGCCGATGCCGCCGCTGCCGGCCAACGTCGCCGAGGACGCGGCCTCGCCGGTCGCGGAGATTCTCGTCACCGACCGCGACGCCTCGCAGTTGCCGGCCGCCGGGCTGCCGCGGGTCGTCCTGCATCCCCGCTCGCTGGTGGTGGGCATGGGTTGCAACCGCGGCACCTCGGAGAAGGTCCTGCGCGCCCACCTGGAGGCGACCCTCGCATCCGCGGGCCTGACGATCCACTCGGTCGCGGCACTGACCAGCGTCGACGCCAAGGCGCGTGAGGGCGGCCTGATCCGCCTCGCCAAACACCTGGGCATACCGTTCGTGTGCTACGAGGCCGCCGAGCTGGCGGGCATCGAGGTGCCGACCCCCTCGGAGGTCGTCGCCTCCGAGGTGGGAACGCCGAGCGTCTCCGAGGCCTCCGTCATCCGCCGCGGCGCCGAGCTGATCGTGCCGAAGACGAAGTGCCCGGACGCGACGTGCGCGATCGGCCGGGTTCCGGCGCGCGGCGAGTTGCGGGTGGTCGGTCTCGGCCCCGGGCACCGCGACCTGCTGACCCCGATGGCGAAGCAGGCGATCGAGACCGCCCGCTACGTGGTCGGCTACATCCCGTACGTGCGGCAGATCCGTGACCTGGTCAACCCCCACGCCGAGACCCATGCCACGAAGATGGGCACCGAGGAGCAGCGGACGGCGTTCGCGATCCAGAAGGCACGCGAGGGCCATCCCGTGGCGTTCGTGTGCTCCGGCGACCCCGCGATCTACGCGATGGCCTCCCCCACGCTGGAAATCGGCACCGAGGGCATCGACGTCCAAGTCATCCCGGGCGTCACGGCGGAGCTGGCCGCATCCGCCCTGCTGGGTGCGCCGCTCGGCCACGACCACGTCACGATCTCCCTGTCCGACCTCCACACGTCGTGGGAGGACATCGAGCGCCGGCTCCGGGCCGCCGCGGAGGGTGACTTCGTGACGGTGCTGTACAACCCCCGCTCCCGCAAACGCGTCGCCCACCTGCCCCGGGCGCTGGAGATCCTGGGGGCGCACCGACCCGCCGACGTGCCGGTGATGGCCGTCTACGAGGCGTTCCGGCCGAAGCAGCGCATCAGGTGGGCGCCGATCAGTGAGTTCAACCCCGAATGGGCTGACATGCACACCATCGTCATCGTCGGTTCGTCGACCACCAAACCGGTGGCGACGGGAGTCGGTGAAACAGCCATCGTCACACCGCGTGACTACCAGTGGATGGGCAAGATTCAAGGAGGAAACTGCTGATGCTCAAGGAGCTGACCACCGTGCCACTCGTCATCGCGGCGCACGGCACCCGTGACCCGGAGGGCGTGGCCGTGTGCCGTGCGCTCGCGGAGCGCGTCCGGGCGAAACTGCCGGACACGAGACTGACGATGGGTTTCGTCGAGTTGACGGAGCCGAGCATCCCCGAGGCCGTGGCCGAGGCCCTGGAGGGTCTCGAACCGAAGGGCGAGACGGATGCCGTCGTCGTGCCGCTGATGCTCGCGACCGGCGGGCACGTGCGGATCGACATCCCGGAGGCCATTGACGAGGGACGCGGCGAGGCCAGGGTCGCGTACTCGGCGGCGCTTCTGGGCAGTCCGCTGCTGGATTCGGCGGTGCGCAACCGTGTCGTCGAGGCGCTCGGCGAGTGGCGTCCCCAGGACACGGCGTGCGTCCTGGTGGGTCGCGGCTCCCCCGTCACCGAGTCGAACGCGGAGCGCTACCGCTTGGCCCGGGCCCTCATGGAGGAGACGGGGCTCCGCAGCATCCACCCGGCGTTCATCCAGGTGTCGCGGCCGTCGGTACCGGAGGCGCTGAACCACGCGAAGGCCACCGGTACGAAACAGATCGTCGTCGCCCCGCACTTCCTGTTCCCGGGCAAGCTGCGGACCTGGAACCTGGAGCAGGTAGCCGCCTGGCGCGAGAACAACCCGGACGTCGAGGTGCGGGTCGCCGAGGTCATCGGTGACTGCGACGAGCTGGCCCAGCTGGTCGTCGACCGCTATCTCGCGGAGCTCGACGCCGAGGGCTTCGGCGAAGGCGCCCCCGGGTTCATGTCGAATCTCGTGTTGAAGGACCGCGATGTCCTGGTCGTTGGCGGCGGGGCCGTTGCGGCGCGGCGCATCCCCCGGCTGCTCGACGCGGGGGCGAAGGTTCGGGTCGTCGCGCCGAACCTCGGGATCGCCGTCGGCCGGCTCGCGGCGAGCGGCGCGATCACCGTCGAGCGGCGCACCGCCAAGGCGGAGGACGTCGGAGAGGCCTGGTACGTCCTGGCCGCCAGCAACGACCCGAACGTCAACGCGATGATCGCGGCCGAGGCGGAGCGCCGCCACACGTTCTGCTGCCGGGCCGATGATGCGCTGGGCGGCACCGCGACGACCCCGACGACCGCCTCCGCCGGCGGCCTGACGGTGGCTGTGATCGGCGACCGCAACCCGCGTCGCTCGGTGCGGATCCGCGACGAACTGCTGCAGGTCCTGCAGGACTGACCCAGCCACGCTCGAGGCCACCCCACCCGGGCGAGGTGTTGTCGCGGGAACCTGAGGTGTTGTCCGGTTGGGCGGCGGTGTTGTCGCCCAACCGGCGGGGTGTGGAAAAGAGAATCCCCACGGGTCCTGCTTCCCATGGTGAAAGTGTCACCGGATGAAAGGCGTCCGGTGGGCACGTGAAAGGGGAAGCCATGTCCGAGTCCGCCAAGAGCATCGCCCGCGTCGAGAAGAAGAAGCCGCTCTCGCGTCGTTTCGCCGAACGGGGACTCACCACCGTCGAGTACGCCATCGGCCTGTTGGGCGCCGCGGCCGCAGCAATGTTGCTGATCCGCGTCTTCCACGACAATTCGTTTTTCGACATGCTCATGAAGTGGGTCACCGATATTTTCGCGAACGTCGCCCAGCAGGACAGCTGACCGGCATGCGTGGGGCGGATGCACCCGCCCCACGCCTCCGGGTGGAGGAGCCGGGGGCGTGGGATGAGAAAGCATCGACGGCCGTCACTGGCCACCCGGTTTCTCCGGCGCCCCGCCGCAGGAGAGCCGGCCACGTCGGCTGGTTCGGGCGTCGCAGGGCCCGCCGTGGGCAGCGGGGCATGGTGACGGTGGAGTTCGCCATCGGGCTGGTCACCCTGGTGACGCTGGTGTCGGCCCTGGTCGGTCTTGTGCTGCTGGGGGTGGCCCAGTCGGGCATCCAGACAGTCAGCTCGGAGCTGGCCAAGCACCTGTCCCGGGGCGACGACGCGCTGGCAGAGAAAACCAAGGAGAAGGCACCCGAGCGGGCGCGCATCGAGATCGAACGCGTCGAGACGGGAGTGCGGGTGACGACCCGCATGGAGGTCCCCATCCTCAACCTCGGTGCCATTCCACTCGAGGCCACCGCCTGGGCCCACTGGGAACCGGGGGTCGGGCCATGAGCACCACGGGAGACCCGGAGCGTTCCCGGATCCGCGACGACGAGCGGGGGGTGGGGACGGTGCTGGTCGCGGGAATCTGCCTGGGGCTGGTGTTGGTCGCGGCCACCGCTGCGTTGATCGCCAGTTGGCTGGCCCGCGCGGAGAAGGCCCAGGACGCGGCCGACCTGACAGCCCTGGCCGCCGCAGCGGCCGAGGCGGATGGCGGCGACGCCTGCGCCGAGGCCTCGAAGGTGGCGTCCGAGAACGGTGGGCGCCTCACCGGCTGCGAGGTGCGGGGGCAGCGTCCCCGGTTCGTGGTCGAGGTGACGGTGGCCCTGCCGCTGCTGGAGGGCCGCGGTTTCAACCCCGCCGACGTGGAGCGAAACGCCACGGCGGGGACGGTGTGAAAGGAGACGGTGTGAAAACCATCCGGGGTTCCACGGACGGGTGCTGTCCCCGGAACCGGTCGATTCGCCCGGCCCACCGAAGTCTCAGAGGATCCGGCGCAACAGTTCGGTGGCCGCCGTCTTGTCGAGGACCTGGTTGGCGTTGCCGCATTTCGGGGACACGACGCAGGCCGGGCAGCCCGATTCGCAACGGCAGGTGCGCAGCCGTTCCAAGGTCGCCGCCCACCACTGCTCGGCCACCTCGTGGGCTCGGGCGGCGAAACCCGCCCCACCGGGCAGACCGTCGTGGACGAACACCGTCGCCAATCCGGTGTCCGGGTGGCGGGCCGTGGAGACCCCGCCGATGTCCCAGCGGTCGCAGGGCGCGAAGGCCGGCAGCAACCCGATGGAGGTGTGTTCGGCGGCGTGCGCGGCGGCCCCGAGCCGCAGCGAACCCCAGCCCAGTTCCCGCTCCAGCGCCTCCGGGACGCTCCACCACACCGCCTGCGTGGTGAGGGTGTGTTCCGGGCAGTCGAGCGGGGTGGAGTCGAGCACCTCGTGGGTGGTTTCGTCGCGGCGCAGATATCCGGTGACCTGCCAGCTGAGCCGCACGTCACCGAAGTGCAGGGTTGTCGAGCCGAGTGGTCGCGACCGCTGCTCCCGCAGCACCGCGATGTCCTGGGCGGATTCAGCCTGGGTGTACCAGGGGTTGTGGGCCGCCACCACCATGGCGCGGTGCTCCTCAACGTCCAGTTCGGTCACCACGAACGAGCGTCCCTGGTGGAGGTAGACGGCGCCCCGGTGGACGGTGCGGTCGGCGGCTGCCGGATCCACCACCCCGATCACCTGCCCGGTGGAGCGTTCGATGATCTCCACGGGCCGAGGGGTGGTGGACCGCAGGTTGATGTGGTCGACGGCGCGGTCGGGACGGGTCCAGTACCACGTTCCGCCGCGGTCCCGCAGCACTTTTCCGGCGGCGAGGTGTGCTGCCAGCGGCAGGGCGGTGGGTCCGAACCAGCGTTCGTCGGCGACCGTCAACGGGTGTTCCTGCGCGGCGGCGGCCAGGTGTGGGCCGAGGACGTGCGGGTTCTGCGGGTGGCAGATCGCGGCCTCGACGGGGGCGTCGAAGATCAGTTCGGGATGTTGCAGCAGGTAGGCGTCGAGGGGGTTCTCGCGGGCCAGCAGCACCACCAGCGCCTCCTTGCCCGCGCGGCCCGCCCGTCCGGCCTGCTGCCAGAAAGCCGACAGTTTCCCGGGGAACCCGGACACGAGCACCGCGTCGATGCCGGAGACGTCGATGCCGAGCTCCAGCGCGTTCGTGGTGGCCAGCCCGAGGATCTCCCCGATGTGCAGAGCTGCCTCCAGGTCGCGGCGTTCCATGGCCAGGTAGCCGCCACGGTAGGACGCGATCCGTCCCGGTTCGGCGGCCAGTTCCGCGGCCTCCAGGCTGGTCAGTTCCGCCCCGGCACGGGACGCGACGAAGGCGAGGGTCTGGGTGGCGTCGTCGGCCAGGCCCGCCAGCAGCCGGGAGGTGTCGCGGGCGAGACTGGTCGAGGGTTGCCACAGCACGACGGTGCGGGCGGCGGCCGGGGCGGTCGAGTCGGCGACAACGTCCACCCGTTCCTCACCGATCAGGGCGCCCCCGAAGTCGGCGGCGTTCGGTGCGGTGGCGGAGCTGAGCAGGACGGTCGGTTCGGCGCCGTGAGCGGCGGCGAGGCGTCGCAGCCGCCGCAACACCTGCGCGACGTGCGCCCCGAAGACCCCCTGGTAGCGGTGGGCTTCGTCGATGATGACGTAGCGCAGCCCGCCCAGCAGCGCCGACCAGCGACGATGGTTCGGCAGCACGGAGAAGTGCAGCATGTCAGGGTTGGTGAGCACCAGGTTGGCGTGTTCGCGGGCGAATCGCCGCTCGGCCTCGTCGGAGTCGCCGTCGAGGGCACCGATCCGCACCGAGCCCGGGGCCAGGGCCCCGGCCACCCGGGCCTGGTCGTGGGCCAGGGCCTTGGTGGGCGCCAGGTACAGCGCGGTGGGGCGTCGCAGCGCGAATCCCCTGCCGCGGCCCGCCCTGGGTTCCCGCAGCGCGGCGAGCACCGGCATCAGGTAGGCCAGCGACTTCCCGGAACCGGTGGGGGTGCAGATCGCGGCGTGCCCACCCGCGCGGGCCAGCTCCGCGAACTCCACCTGGTGCCGCCAAGGCCGGTCGATGCCCACGGCCCGGAACCCGTCGACGAGTTCCGCATCGAGCCAACCGGGCCAGTCGGCCCACGCCCCCGGGGAAGCAGGCCGGCGGCGCACCACCACCGCCTCCTCGGCCCCGGTCACCCACTCCCAGTTCACCCGCCCAACTCTGCCACCCCTCGCCAGCTGATCGGGCCGGACCCATTTCATGAAGCCGGTTGAGCCGGCCGCGACGAAGGAGCAGCCCAAGTCGACACCACCGGCACCCGAAAAACAAACCTGACCACAAATCCCCGAACAAGGTCACCATGGTTTCGACACAGCCAACTCGCAGAGCGAGCAGGCCGGCTCAACCAGCGTCGAGGAGGGGACCCAGCCGGTTCCGGGCTTTCGGATTCAGCGGCCCGTGAAGGTGCCGAGCAGCGACGCCACCAGCGGCACCACCCCGATGAGTACGAAGGCGGGCAGGAAACACAACGCAAGCGGCTGCACCGATTTCACCCCCACCGACCTGGCCCGTTTGGTCTCCTGTTCGCGACGGCGGCGGCGCGCCTCGTCGGCGTGGACGCGGAGGCACTCCACCAGGCTGGTTCCGGAGCGGGCCGAGCGGGCTGCGTCGCGGGCCGGTGGCCCCCAGTCGGGGTGGTCGGCGAGGCTGCCCCAGGCGTCCTGCGGATCCCTGCCGACCTGCAGTTGCGCGTCGATCCCGTGCAGGATCGCGGCCGTGGCGGGTTGGCTGACCGCAGCCACCGTGGCGATGGCGTTGGGCATGGGGGCTCCGGCCTCCAGGCAGACGGCCAACAGGTCGAGGGTTTCGGGGAGTTCCCGCACCACGGCGCGGTCCACCTTCCTGCGACCACTCCACCGTTTCGCCGCCCAACCCCACGCCTTCCCCACCCAGCCGGGCAGCGGAGATGACCGGGGTTCCAGTCTGCTCAGGGGCGGTGGGGCCCACCACGCCAGGACGGCCGCGGCGACGAGGAAACCGATCAGGACCGCGGTGCTCATTGCCGGGCCGCCAGCTTCTCGGTCCAGACCACCCCGGCGGCCGCCAATCCCACGCCGGCCAGAGCCAGCACCAGCCCGAGCGGGTTCCCCAGCAGGAAACCGAGGGGGTCGGCCCCGACGAAGGAGCCGAGCAGCAGCGCCCCGAGCGGCAGGAAGGCCATGATCCGGGCGCTGCCGCGCGCCATCGCCAGTTCGGCCTCGACCACCCCTGCGAGTTCCCGTTCGGCCCGCAGCCCTTCCGCGACCTGCAGCAGCACGGAGGCGACGGGCGCACCGGTGCGTTCCGCCACCCGCCACGCCCCCGCGACCCGCGCCAGGCCCTCGCGTCCCGGCGTCTCCGACACCTCCTGCAGCGCCGCGGGGACGTCCCCGCCCAGTGTGGCGACGGCCGCGACGGGCGCCAGAGCGTCGCAGTCCGTGGCGGTCTCGGCAAGCGCCGCCGTGGGAATCTGCCCGGCGCGCAGCAGCATGGCCAGCCCCACCGTCACCCGGGTGGTTTCGTCGGCCCGGTTGCGCCGGACGCGTTCCGCAGCGGCACGCCGCAGCACCCACGCGGCGGTTCCGGCGGCGATGACGACGACGAGAGTCCAGCCGGCCGCCCTGAGGCCGAACACCACGGCCACCGCAACCAGGCCGGTCCCACCCATCAGCAGCAGATTGTTGCGCCGCATCCGGGCCCGGTGGGAGGCGACCGCTCTTCCGTGGCCGCTCCTGCCGCCCCACGCCTGCGACTCCTCCAGTTTTTCCAACGACCCCGTCCGGACGCCATCGGCAACGGCGAATTCCCCGTATCCATCCCCGGACCACGGAACGGGAATACCGGCGTCCCCCGGGACCATTCCTCGGCGCCACAAGGGGAAACTTGACGGCACAGGCCGGGACGTCTTCCTCACGACAGCTGCGCTGCCACGTCCCGGCCTGCGGCGGGCTGGTAATCCCAGCCGTTCCAAATTCTGCTCCTTCCCGGCGATCAACGCAGCCGCGAGGGCGAAAAACACCACGCAGATCAGCATCGCGACCACTCCAGCCAGTCGCACACGAGGTCCGCTCCCGGACCCCAGGTGGTGGCCCCGCCGGTGAAGGTCATGGCGGGCACGATCCCGACCAGCCCATCCGCGCCCCGCATGAACGCCCCCACCTCCGCCAGCCAGCGTTTCCCGTCGGGGCCGCGACGCAGGTGCAGCACCAGCCGCAGGGCCGCGGCGAGCTGCGCGTGACAGGCCTCGCGAACCAGCCCGCCGAGCGCCGCGAGGGCCTCCAGCCGGGCGGGAACGTCAGCGACGGAGTTGGCGTGGACGGTGCCACAGCCGCCCTCGTGCCCGGTGTTGAGAGCCGAGAGCAGGTCGGTGAGTTCCGCGCCGCGCACCTCGCCCAGCACCACCCGGTCGGGGCGCATCCTGAGGGCCTGCCGCACCAGGGTGGTGAGCGTGATCGCTCCTTTGCCCTCGTTGTTGGGGGGCCTGCCCTCCAGGCGCACGCAGTGATGGTGCCTGGGGGTCAGTTCCCGGGCGTCCTCCACCACGACGATCCGTTCCGTCGCCGGCACCTCGGCCAGCAGCGCCGCCAGCAGTGTGGTCTTGCCCGTCCCGGTGCCGCCGGAGATCAGGAACGGCACCTTGCGGGCGATCACCCTCCGGCACAGCTCCAGGGCCTCGTCGGTGAGCGACCCTGCGGTGTGCAGTTCCTCCAGGGTCAGGGTCCGCGACGCCGGGACCCGCAGCGAGATGCACGTTCCCGGGCTGGCCAGCGGCGCCAGCACCGCGTGCAGCCGCACCCCACCCGGCAGCCGGCCGTCGACGAACGGCTGGGCGTCATCCAGGCGTCTGCCCGCGGTGGCGGCCAGCCGGATGGCAAGCCTGCGGACCGCCTCGTCGTGGACGAACCGCACGTCCGCCGCCTCCAGCCCGGCGCCGCGATCCACGAACACCGCGTCCGGGCCGTTGACGAGCACGTCCGAGACCCCCGGTTCATGCAGCAGCTCCTCCAGCGGACCGGCCCCGACGGAGTTACGGCGCAGCTGGTCCATGGCCTGCCTCAGGGCCGTGTCGGTGACCACCAGCCCCATGCCGCGCATCGCGGTGGCGACGTCCGCGGCCGTGTGGGGGCGGCCGAGCCTGCCCAGCCTGGCCTGCAGCTCCTCCAGCATCACAGACGCACCTCCTTCAGCAGCCGCGTCGAGTCCCGGCGCAGCCGGGCCGCGGGCCGCGACCCGACGCTGGCCCCCTGGGCCGCGAGCCGGGGCACCTTCGGGTCATCGCGCACCACCCCGGCCAACGGCAGCCCCAGCGCGTCGGAAACCGCTTCGGGTGGCAACCCGCGGCCTTTCCCGACCCGTACCACCAGCAGCGCCCCGGCCAGGTCGATCCGGCGGGCTCGCATCCGGGCCGCGGCCACCGATCTCACGTCCGCACCCACCATCAGCAGGGGAACGGCGCGACGTCCCAGCTCCGCCAGCCTGGCGCCGTCTCCCAGGTCCACCACCACCATGTCGTGGCTGCGTTCCAACGACCTGAGCACAGCCGACAACGCCGCCTCGTCCGGGGAATCGCCGTGGGGTCTGCCCAGCGCCAGCACCGAGACCCGTTCCGCCGATACCAGGTGCGGGGTGAGGTCCCCGATCTCACCGACGGCGTGCCGCAGTTCCTCCCAGGTCATGCCCACCTGTGTTTCCGCCCCGAACAACAGGTCCAGGCCACCGCCGCAGCCCGCCAGCTCCATCGCCGCCGAGCGCAACCCCACATCCGCGGCCCGCGTGGACAACCCCACCGCCAGGGAGCTGACCCCCAAACCACCGGAGGCCCCTATCAAAGCCAGTATCTGTGCCGCGTCCTGGCCCGGTAGTTCACTGGAAAACACCTCCGCGAGCCGCTGCGACTCACCGGGCAGCAGCAGTGCGGGCGCACCCAGTTCCGCCGAGGCCTGCAGCAGCTCCTCGGAGTCGAAACCAACCACCCACACCCCGGGTACGGCACCGAGCGTCGCGGCCCGCGACGCCATGTCCGTGCCCACCAGACGCAGCGATGCGGCGCGCCAGCGTCGCCTGAGTTCCTCCCGGTCCGGGACGACCTCCAGATCGATTCCGAGGGCAAGCGTGGTGGCGAGCACGGAATCCGCGAGCGCGGCTTCCCGCGTGGCAAGCAATGGACCGGTAATCTCCGTTGTGTTCACATTTTCACTCTGGGAACCGGCCGAGCCGAACCTCCATTCCCGTCCGAAGATGTGGATAACCTGTTTTGAGTAGCTGAAAACAACCCAGGAAGAGATGACCACCACCGATCCCCTGCCTCCTGAAGCACTGACCTGGCTTGCCGTCTGGCCAGGGGTGCGGGGGTTGACCTTCGGGGGCAGCCTGCTGCCCCAGCGCCTTGAGCAGGCGGGCCACACCGTCTTCGCCATGGCCGACACCGACCGCGACATGCGTCGCCTGCTCGCCCTCCAGGGCATCAACCCCTTCTGGGCGCGCCCCGAGGCCATCCCGATCGATCCCTGCCAGTTCGACGTGGTGTTCTCCCACCAGTCCTTCCACCTCTTCGATCCCGGACAGACGTTGTCGGAGATCGCCCGCGTGCTGCGTCCCGGTGGTTGTTTCTCGGCCTCGTACATCATCCGCGACGACTCGGTGCCGTGGGTGCGGCGCCTCACCGCGCTGATGCGTCACTACGACCCGATGGCGATGCGCGGCGACTACGGCCACGCGTCCCTGGCCGCCGTGGACGACTCGAAGTACTTCCCGGAGGTGGAGCACCGCGCCTTCCGCATCTGGCAAACCATCAGCCTCGACGACCTCCAGCAGCTCGTCGCCAATCAGCCGCTGTCACGACGGCTTTCGGAGGTGCAGCGCAAACGCCTGGCCGATGAGGTCAAGACGCTGTTCGAGCAGGCGGTCAGACCCGGGGAGAACCTGCGTCTGCCGTTCCAGTTGCTGGCGTGGCGGGCCTGGGTGAATCACGATGAACTGACCGAGCCGGTGTCCATGCCGGAAAGCGGCATCGAGATCGACATGCAGGTCGCGACACCCCTGCGGTAGCCGTAGGGTAGGGGTACCGGCTGCGCCGCAACCGGTCGGACGCGAAAGGAATACGATGGCCCGTCCCACACCATTCCAGTTGCTCCGCGACGGCTTGATGGATTTCGTCGCCCGCGAAACGGAGCTGGCCAAGGCCGAGCTCGTCCCTACCGCGAAACAGGCCGGCATCGGTTCGGCCTTCGTCGCGGCCGCCGTCACCTTCCTGCTGCATTCGCTGTGGATGCTGGTGATCGTGCTGGCGCTGGCCCTGAGCTGGTTGCTGAGCCTCACCGGCCTCAACACCGTCGGCTGCCTGACGCTGGGGTTCCTGGTGGCGGCGCTGCTGTCGATCGGGATCGCGGTGCTGCTGATCTTCATGGCCCGCGCCCGCTTCCGGAAGGTCAAGGCCCCGACCGCCACCATCGAGGAGGCCAGGGCCACGTTCGTCGCCCTCACCGACGCCGCCATCGGCCGGTCGACGGAGATGGTGATAAGGGAGGAACCGTCCCTCCCCGAAGCTGGTTGAGCCGGACCGCGACGACGGAGCAGTCCGAATCGAAGCTGTTCTGCGCCCGAACGACAACTTTGTTCGCCGCCCTGCAACGCTCAGGACGGGGCCGTGCTCTCGTCCGTGCAGCATTCAATGCGTCCGGGTTCTCCTCGGCCCGGGCGCATTGAGTGTTGCACGGAAACGATGCCGTCTCACCTGCTGCGAACCTCCCAGCGGAAGGTGCGGATCGCCGCCAGCATGACGAGCGCCGCCAGAACGATGGTGATTCCGCTGGTCAGCCACGGATCGTGCCGCTGGAACGGGCTGTTCGCCGCCCAGAAGAGGGGGTCGACGGACAGGGCCGGCGGCAGCCAGCTGATGACCTGCTGGACGGTCTCGGGCAGCAGCCACAGGGGGATTCCGGCGCCGCTGATGAACAGGAACCCGACCTGCAGGAAGGCGCTGACGCTGCTGGTGGCCTGGGAGCTGGTCATCACGCCACCCAACCAGTACCCGATGGCCAGGAACAGCAGCAGGGCGGGAAGGGAGGCCGCGGTGAGGGCCGGGATCGCGGCCCAGTCGGCCAGCCCGATCGCCGCCCCGAGGAGGTAGAGCGCCACGCAGAGCACCATCGCGAAGACGACCCGCAGGAACAGATGGGTGAGCAGGAAACGGGTCCGGCTGAGCGGGGTGGTGCCGAGCACCCGGAAGGTGCCCTGTTCCCGGTACTGCACCAGAGGTCCGGCGGTCAGGTTGAGGGCGACCCCGGAAAGCGCCAGGTAGCCGCTCATGGGCAGGATCATGGCGCCGAAGTTGGTTGCGGTGCTGGAGGGCATCACCGTCGAGATCAGGAAGAACATTCCACCCATGAACAGGGGAAACACCATGGCGAAGATGAACTGGGCGCGGTTGCGGGTGAGTTCCAGCCAGTGGAGCTTGAACAGTTTGCGGGTGACGGGCGCGGCGGGCATTGCGATCTCCCGGTTTGCTGCGGTCAGTGGGCGGGTGGTGGAAAGGGGTGACATGGCGATCTCCTTGCGGGTCACTTGTTCTGCTGGTGGAAGGCACGGCCTGCGGCCTGGAAGAAGACGTCGGTGAGGCCGCGGAAACGTTCCGGTCCCTGGTGGCGTCGTTCGGCGTCGGCGATCAGCTCCGACGGGCTGCCCTCGGCGACGACTGCGCCGGCGTCGATGATGGACAGGCAGTCGCAGAGGACCTCGGCCTCCTCCATGTCGTGGGTGGACAGGATGATGGTCATGCCTTCCTGCTTGAGGTGACGCAGCGCGTCCCACAGGTCGGCGCGGGCCATCGGATCGAGTCCGGTGGAGGGTTCGTCGAGGACGGTCACGTTCACCCCGCCGATCAGCGCCAAGGCCAGGTTGACCCGCTGTCGCTGCCCACCGGAGAGGCGTCGCAGCTGCCGGTCGATGTAGCCGCTCATGTCGAGCAGGCGGATGAGCTCCTCCGCGGGCCGGGGGTTGGGGTAGAGGGCGCTCCAGATGTCGAGGAGTTCCTCGCCGGTCAGCAGATCGAATCCAGTGGCGTTCTGCGGCTGGATGCTGATCCGGTTCCTGACCTCGGTGTTGTCCCTGACCGGGTCCAGCCCCATGGTCCGGGCGAGTCCCCCGGTGGCCCCACGCAGCCCGACGGCGATCTCGAGGGCGGTGGTCTTGCCCGCCCCGTTGGGGCCGAGAAGCCCGTAGATCACGCCCTGCGGGATCTCGAGGTCCAGGCCTCGGAGGGCTCGGACGACGCCCGTGGAGGTCGCGTAGTCCTTGGTCACGTTCTGGAAGCTGATGGCGGTGGTCATGTCGGTTCCTCCTGCGGTTCGCCGTTGAGTCCCTACGGTAACAATAACTTTCCAGATAAGCAAGTATTTGCTTAGAAAGATCTAAATTTCTGTTCCAAGAGCACTTGCGGGGCGCATCCAGGGAGTCGCACGATTGCGCAGCACCCAGCCCCGTTTCGCTGGCCTTGACCCTGATTCGCTGGCCTTGATCCTGGTTTGCTGGCCTTGTTCACGTTTGCCTGCGCTGTGAGGCCAGCAAACATCAACAAGCCCAGCGAACTGTGGGTAAGGCCAGCGAACCGACGACGACAGCAGGCGGCAGCAGGCGACAACCAGGCGGGTAGTGGTACGAGACGGCGACGGGCGGACGGCCGATGCCAAACCGACGACGGTGGCGGTGGATCAGTCCCTCAGGAAGCGACCCGGCACCGGCACCTCCCGGTCCCGGTCCCACGACCGCTCCCAGCCCGCGACCCGCAGGGTGACGTCGAGGAGGTGGGCGGTCATGCCCCAGATGAACAGGTCGCCGAGCTGGAATCCGGGGCCGCGGTAGCCGCCGGGGACGGTGGCCGTGACGCGGGTCGTGGGGTCGCTGAGCTGCGATACCCGCAGGTGGAGCACGTTCGCGACCTCCCCGGGGTCGACGGGCGCCAGCGGCAGCGGCTCCGACCACCGCGCGACGACGGGGGTGACCTCGTAGCCGCTGGCCGGCACCCAGGCCGTCGGGAGCTGACCGAGGACGGTGACGAGTCCCGCGTCCAGGCCGACCTCCTCGCAGGCCTCCCGCAGCGCCGTGGCGACGGGGGTTTCGCCGGTTTCCGCGCCGCCGCCGGGGAAGGAGATCTGCCCGGCGTGCGCCCGCAGTCCCCCGGCGCGTTCGGTGAACAGGACGGCCGGGTCGGGCTCGTCGGTGAGCAGGATCAGGACGGCGGCCGGGCGCGCGTCGTCGGGGGCGCGACCGAACTGGCCGAGCGGCCCGGCCATGCCGTCGCGAAGCGCCGCCGTCAGGCCTGAGAGCTGGGACACAGATCCTCCACGGGGCAGACGGCGCAGGCGGGTGTGCGGGCACGGCAGCAGCGGCGGCCGTGCCAGATGATCCGGTGGCAGAGCACCACCCACTCGCCGGGCGGGAACAGCGCCCCGACGGCGCGTTCCACGTCGCCGGGTTTGGTGGAGTGCACCCAGCCGAGCCGGTTCGAGACGCGGATGACGTGGGTGTCGGGGGTGATCCCGGGGATACCGAAGGCGTCCCCGAGCACGACGTTGGCGGTCTTGCGCCCCACCCCGGGTAGCTTCACCAGTTCGTCGAGGCTGTCCGGTACCCGGCCGTCGTGGTCGGCAACGAGTGCGCGGGCCAGCCCGGTCAGCGATCTCGCCTTGGACCGGTACAGCCCGAGGCTGCTGATGATGTCCGCGACATCCTCCTGTTCCGCCTCGGCGAGGTGTTCCGCGTCGGGGTAGCGGGTGAACAGCGCCGGGGTGACCTGGTTGACGCGGGCGTCGGTGGTCTGGGCGGACAGGACGACGGCGACGAGCAGCTCGAAGGGTGATCGGTGGTCCAGGTCGCAGCGGGCATCCGGGTAGGCGGCCGCGAGCCTGGACCCGATCAGGGCTGCCGTCACCTGGCGGCGAGTTCGGCCACCAGCTCCACTTCGACGGGGGCGTCGATGGGCAGGACGGCGACTCCGACGGCGCTGCGCACGTGCGGGGTGCCGAAGACCTCGCCGAGCAGTTCGGAGGCGCCGTTGGCGACCTGCGGCTGGGCGGTGAAGTCGGTGGTGGAGGCGACGAACACCACGGCCTTGAGGATGCGGGCCACGTTGTCGAGACCCCCGGCCTGGTCGGCGACCGCGGCCAGGGCGTTGAGGGCCGCGACCTTCGCGGCCTCCGCACCTTCGGTCGGTTCGACGGCGTCACCGAGGCGTCCCGTGGCGACCAGTTTCCCGTCGCGCAGGGGCAGCTGCCCCGAGACCCACACCTGGTTTCCCACCGTGAGGGCAGGGGTGTAGGCGGCGAGGGGTTTGGCGACGGGCGGCAGGGTCAGCCCGAGTTCGGCGAGTCGCCGGGTGGGTGTGCTCATCGCCCCTCCTCCAGCGGCCTCTTGAAGTATCCGACCATCGTTTCGGGGGTCGGGCCGGGTGCAACGGTGACGAGTTCCCAGCCGTCGGCCCCGAAGTTGTTCAGGATCTGCTGCGACACATGGCTGAGGATAGGTGCGGTCAGGTACTCCCATTTGGTCATACCCCAAGCCTGCCATCAAATGTTCCCCCCGGGCCATGCGACCCGGGAAATCGAGGCGGAGCCGCACGCCACGGGCCCGCGAGCACCCGCACACGATCCGAGGCGAAGCCCACGACCTCCCCCGTCCCGGACCGCGTCAGCTGGCCTCCTCCAGGCGACCGTAGGTGAGCAGCACCTCCCGCCAGGACGTGATGTCAGGTCGGGAACGCAGCAACCGACGGCGCTCGCGCTCGGTCATGCCGCCCCAGACCCCCCACTGAACGCGATTGTCGAGTGCCTCGGCCAGGCATTCCATGCGCACTGGACAGCTCATGCATATGCTGCGGACCCGTCGTTGATCCTTTGACTCGGGGAACAAAACATCCTCCATGTCACGACATTTGGCCCGCAATGTCCATTCGCTGACCTCGCCCAGAGACATCCACGCCCTCCTTCGCGCGCTCATTTCCAAAATGCAGCTATGACGCTAGCGCATCCCCCCTGAAAGCAAAAGTGCTAGAAATCGGCCACTTGCCCCCTCCAGCGCACCCGGATCCCCCCAAAACCACGGTTTCCCGCCTTCCGCGATCATCAGACACCGTCAGTTTTCAAAAGAATGCCAGCCATTCGGACGACAAGACCCGAGCCACCCACCCTAACTTTCGTTATCTAACGACTTATAAAACCCGGGGAAACGCCCTCGTAGCGACGACCCACCACCGCAGGGCGACGAGGATCCCTCCAACCCACGAACGCTCGTCCGAACGATGCGCGCAACCACTCGGCCCCACATCCGACCGGACCGTCGCCACACGAGGCCGCTTCACGCTCCTCGCCGACGAAACATCAGACGAATTACAGAATGGCGCCGAATCACCCGGGAACAATCCAATTCGCAAGCGCTCAATTACACCCGGCCGACGGATTCGCCCGCCGAAACTCGCAGACCAGCTCAACAATCCCGGTCAGAGAGGGGACCAATGGCAGCAAAAATACTGTCGTTGACACCCAATATTGTTTAAATCCGCTTCAAGATTCACGGGGGCCGTAAATACCACTCCTGACACGCCGGCCCGACAGGTCCCGTCGTAGCGTTCTTGCACGCCACACCTTTCCGGCCCCTCCAATCGCCGGCGCTCACGAGCCGACTCCCCCGGCTTCACCACAAGGAGGGGCCACGCGACTCGGTCCGCCCCTTCATCACCGGCTGGATCATTTGGTTCCGGCGGGAGTCGTCAGGACCTTTCTGTTTCTCCTTTCATGAATGTCACCGGGTTTTCTCCCAACACCTTCACCGATTGCACTCTTTCGGGCCAGTTCCTTCCATTCTCACCCGAGATGTTGACCCTCAGGCGCTCGTTGCCGGGTTTCCAGGTGATGACCTGCCGGGTGACCGTGGTCACCTCTTCCTCCCCACCGCCCGGGGTTTTCCGCAGCCATCCAGGCCGAGGCTGCGCCGATGCACTCCACCCGGCCCCGGAGGACCCCTCCAGCGGGTGCCGTGGAACCAGCGATCCTCCGGCCTCAGCTTGTCGCCCGCGTTGTGGGTGGGAAGGTTCAGCCCCCTCGACGCGGATCGTCGCCTCCAGGAGGACAGGCGATTCCCCGGCGGTCACCTCATGGTCGGCACCGCCTTTCAGCGACGTGGCCGGCAGCGGGTTCTCTCATCGATCACGTCGTCGGCCTCCCCCTGCCCGTGTCCCTGGAATGATGTGGAAGGCGGCGTTGAAACGGATGTCCAAGTCGATCGTGGTCGCGCTCGTCGTCATGCGTACCACCTCATGATGCTCAGTCAGGAGTTCCTCGGTTCGCTGCGATGGCCCCGTCGTCCGCGATCTCCTCGATGGCTTTGTGCAGCGCCCGTTTGGTGGCGTACTTGACGGCCCTCGGGACCCGCCTCCCGAGTCTCGTCGAGCGCATCGACCGCGCCTGGCCCGCCCAGATGATGTCCCCGGTCGTTCCGTCGATGTGACGGGCGGGAGGGCAGTCGCCAATTTCAGGAACATGCAGCCGGGGTTGGGGCCACGGGGTCCGCTGGGCCTGGTGGACACCCGATCATCCATGGGGAGAACTCCTGAGTACTCATACCACCCGGGTGGATCACCTCCTGGACACCTGGCTACCCCGAGTCTTACTTCTGACTGGGCATTTCAACCGAAAGTATGACAGCGTTCCCATAGAACACCTAGTCAAAGCGGATTTGCCGGAAAACCTTGCCTGAGTATGGATACTCAGAGGCGAGCAAGCCGGATACCTAGACAAATCGGGTAGTCCTCCCCACCAGAAACGCTTATCAGCCCCGCAGGGATCCGTCACTCTGGTGTAGCAGGTATTGCGAAGCCCCAAGCCAGGGGCAAGGAGGACCCACATCGTGACCATCGCGCTCGACAACGCCACCCCTTGCGTCAAGTTCGCCTCGCTCTTCCAGAACCCCCTCCTGGAGGACGAGAGCAGCGTCGAGACCGCCGCCGAAATCCGCACCCAGGCAGCACTCGCGGCCCGCGCCGCGAAACTCTGCGGAGAATGCCCCCTACGTGCCCAGTGCCTCACCAACGCCGTCGTCTTCCACGACGTCGCGGGTTTCGTGGCCGGCACCACCGAACCCCAGCGCCGCGAGATCCGCAGCCGCCTCGGCGTCACCGTCGAGCCAGAGGAGCTGGACAGCTTCGCCGGGGTCTCCTCGGGCCGCAACTTCGACCACGCGGAGATCCACCGGCTGCGGCATGCCAACCCCACCCAGCCGCTGTCCGCCATCGCTGCCCGCGTCGGCTGCTCCATATCGACGGTAAAACGTCACCTCAGGCGCGCCGAGAACCAGGATGGGGTGGTCAAGTCCATCGGCCAGAAACGCCGACCCAGCAAACACGAGGTGATGAAGGCCGCCACCGAGGTCCTGAGCCCGGCCTCCTCGGTTGCTTGAGGCCCCTTTCCGATGACTGGCTGGTTGAGCCGGGGTTCCCCGTTCAACCAGCTTCGATTCCAGCCGGGAACCAGCGTTGTAGTTCCTGAACGGCCCCGCCGGAGCCGAAGTCCCCGGTGACGTGATCGGCCGCGGCCCTCACCTCGCCCGGCGCGTTGCCCATCGCGACCCCCCGCCCGGCCCACCGGATCATCTCGATGTCGTTGTGGCCGTCACCCAGGGCCAGCACGTCGGCGGCGGCGACACCAAACTCCCCACACACCCGCGCCAGGCCCCAGGCCTTGTCAACGCCCTCGGGGACGATGTCAACCCATGACGACCAGCCCATGTAGTACGACACCTCTCGCAGCCCCAGCGCCTCAACCATCCCGTTGAACACGTCGTCGTCGGTTTCCGGGTCGTGAACCACGATGCGGGATACCGGGCGCGACGCCAACTCCTCGACGCTCTCCACGACGAACTCGCCGTTCAGTTCCCCCTCGGGGAAGGGTTTCGAGACCCGCCACAGCAGGCCGTCGGTGACGGCGATGGCTGCGTTCGGAGCCAGCCTGGCCACCCGCTCGATGGAATCGGCGGGGTCGAAACGGATCTCGTGGACCACATCGACGGGTGGGTAGTTCACGATCATCGCGCCGTTCGCACACACCGACGGGCCGGGCGGCAGGCCGAGGGCGTCGAAGATCATCTGCGTTCCGGCCCACGCCCGACCCGTCGTGAGTACCACCGGCACCCCGGCGGCGACGATACGCCGCACCACGTCGCGCACGCCATCGGGAAGGTCGCCGTTGACGCTGACGATGGTGCCGTCGATGTCGAGGGCGACCAGTGCAGGTGTGAAGGTCATTGTTTCTCCTGGGTTCGTGGGCTCGCTGGCCGAACCAGCGCGGGAAGCACCCCGAAATCGCTGATCGAGTGAGTGAGACCCGCTGGCCGGTTGGGGGATCAACCCGCCGTGAGCACCTCCAGGCCGCCGAGGTGGGGGCGCAGCGCCTCGGGGACGCGCACCGATCCGTCGGCCTGCTGGTGGTTCTCGAGCAGCATGATGATGATCCGGGTCATGGCGCACAGTGTGCCGTTGAGGGTGGCGACGTGCTCGGTGCCCTTCTCGGTGCGGTACCGGATCCCGAGGCGGCGGGCCTGGAACTGGGTGCAGTTGGAGGTGGAGGTCACCTCGCGGTAGCGCTGCTGGGTGGGCAACCAGGCGTAGCAGTCGTACTTGCGAGCGGCGCTGAGGCCGAGATCCCCGGAGGCGACGTCGAGGACCTGGAAGGGGATCTCCAGCGCCTGGAGGAACTCCTTCTCGAAACCGAGGAGCTTCTGGTGCCAGTCCTCGGCTTCCTTGGGCAGGCAGTGGATGAACATCTCGACCTTGTCGAACCAGTGGACGCGGAAGATGCCGCGGGTGTCCTTGCCGTAGGAGCCGGCCTCACGGCGGAAGCAGGGGCTGAACGCGGCGTAGCGGCGTGGCAGGGAGTCGGCGTCGAGGATCTCGTCGCTGTGGAAGGCCGCCAGGGCCACCTCGGAGGTGCCGACGAGGTAGAGGTCGTCGGTGGAGAGGTGGTAGACGTCCTTGGCGGCCTGGCCGAGGAAACCGGTGCCGGCCATCGCCTCGGGTTTCACCAGCGCGGGGGGGATCATGGCGGTGAATCCCCACTCGACGGCCTTGGTCATGGCGAGGTTCAGCAGCGCGAACTCCAGGCGTGCGCCGACGCCGGTGAGCACGTAGAACCGCGACCCGGATATTTTCGTGCCGCGTTCCATGTCGATGGCGCCCAAAGCCTCACCGAGCTCCAGGTGGTCCTTGGGCTGGAAGCCCTCGGCGGCGAAGTCGCGGGGGGCACCGACGGTCTCGATCACGACGCCGTCGTCCTCACCACCGCGCGGCACGCCGTCGATGACGATGTTGCCGAGCTGCATGATCAGCTCGTTGAAACGTTCCCCGGCGGTCTCCGCCTGTTCCTGCGCGGCCTTCACATCGGCGGCGAGCTGTTTGGTACGGGCCAGCAGGTCGGCCTTCTCATCGTCCTGGGCCTTGGGGATCAGCCGGCCGAGTTCCTTCTGCTCGGCGCGCAGCCTGTCGAAGGTCGCGATCCCGGAGCGGCGCGCCTCATCGGCCGAGACCAGTTCGTCGACGAGTTCGACAGAATCCCCGCGGGCCTCCTGGGAACGTCGGACGAGGTCGGGGTCGGTGCGCAGCAACCTGGGATCGATCATGGGGTGAACTCTACGCGGAGGTCGTGCGCAACCGGTCGCAGGACCACGATTCCCTCCGGCTCAACCAGCTCTGAGCGAACGCAGCCACTCGGACGCCTCCTCGAAGGCCTCGTCGTCGAAGCCGCGACGCACGTCAGCCGGCCGGGCGTCGGCACGTGGGTAGGAGCCGAGGAAGATCACGTCGCGGCAGATCCGCCGCAGTCCGAGGAGGGCCTCGGCGAGGCGGCGGTCGTCCAGGTGGCCCTCCGCGTCGATGGCAAAACAGTAGCTGCCGAGGATGGTCTTGGTGGGACGCGACTCGATACGGCACAGGTTCACCCCGCGCACCGCGAACTGCTGCAGGATCTCCAGCAGGGCACCCGGGTGGTCCTGGTGCATGTAGGCCACCAGGGTGGTCTTGTCCGCGCCGGTGCGTTCCGGCACCCGGCCCGGGCGGGAAACCACGACGAACCGGGTCACCGCGCCCGGGTTGTCCTCGATGGAGTGGGCCAGCTCGTAGAGCCCGTAGAGCCGGCCCGCGACCCGGGCGCAGATGGCAGCGTCGTAGCGGGACGCCGGGTCCGCGACCTCCTTGGCCGCACCCGCCGTGGACCCGGCCTCCGTCACCTGGGCGTCGGGAATCATCGTGGCCAGCCAGTCACGGCACTGTGCTGCCGCGTGTCCGTGGGTGAGCACCGAGGTGACATCGTCGAGAGCGGTGCCGCCACGCACGTAGATCCCGAACTCGACGGGAATCACCACCTCACCGGTGATCACCAGGGGATCGCCGTCGACGAGCTTGTCCAGGGTCGCGGAAACCCCGCCCTCGACGGAGTTCTCGATCGGCACCACGACGCCGTCTACATGCCCCTGCCTGACCGCGTCCAGAGCCTCTCCGACACTGGCGAAGGGAACGCCACCGGAGTCGTCGATGGTGAGCAGGGCCTGATGGGTGAACGTCCCCGCGGGTCCGAAATATCCGAGCACCCGCACAGGGTAGCGCCACGCGACCTGCTGTGACCGCAGCATCCCCACCGGTGACCCCGCCCGGGCATAGGGTTTTTTCGAAAGCACCCGACCGGAAGAGAACATCATGGCTCCCAAGTACGCGGACAACCCCGTGATGGCACAGGCCGCTGGCCAGGTCGAGACGAAACACCAGCAGATCCACGACCTCCAGATTCGGCTGCAGAAACAACTTCCCACACTCGCCTCCCACTGGGAAGCGCACGAATTCAACACGTTCCAGCACGACTACAGCCAGTTCGACTCCGAGTTCGAGCGCGTGAAACAGGGCCTCGACATGGTGCACGCCAGCCTCACCGGCCAGGCGGAGGTGCCCATCCCTCCCGCGCGCCGCGCACACCCACAGGCGCGCCGGGCACGTCCCCAATCCCATGACCCGCGCCCGCAGGCGCGCCGGGCACGTCCCGAACCCCCTCAACACGGCTGCTCGGCATCGCTTCCCGAGGGCATCACGGGCCTGGCCGACGCAAACGCCGAGCTGAACACCCTCCTGACGGTGCTGCGCAACGAACTGTCGGGCTCGATGGCGCACTGGGACGACGCCGCCCGGCACGCCTGGGACACGGCGCAGACCTCGTGGGACGAGTCGAGCCGCCGCCAGCTGGACATCGTGGCAGCTCTCCCGGAGGCCATGACCCGCGCCCACGACTCAGGGGTCTGGTTCCCCACCACCCCGGCCGCCAGCTGAGACCTTCCCCGCGGACGGGTGCCCGGATCGCGCAAACGACCCGGACACCCGCTCGCGCATTCTCAGGTGTGGGCCGCCAGCAGCCGGCGGGAGTTCCAGCGCTCGGCGTTCGACCAGGTGTTGCGGTGTTCCCCATCGAGGGCGACGTCCAGCCGGGCCAGGTAGTCGTGACGGGGCAGTTCCACCACTCCCAGGCTGGCCAGGTGCGGGGTGAGCCACTGCACGTCGAGCAGGTCGACGCGGGCCCGGGCGAGTTCCGCGACCAGTCTCAGCAGCGCCACCTTGGAGGCGTCGCGGCCGAGTTCGGGGTGATGAAACATGGACTCCCCCGCGAACATCCCGGCCTGGTGCACCCCGTAGAGCCCCCCGACCAGCCTGCCGTCAGAATCCCAGGTCTCGACGCTGTGCGCGTATCCGGCCTGGTTGAGGGCGGTGTAGGCGAAGGCGATGCGGTCGTCGATCCAGCCGTCGGGGCGTTTCGGGTCGGCGCAGGCGGCCAACACGTCGGGGAAGGCGTGATCGACGGTGGTGGTGTAGCGGGCGGCGGTCTTGCGCAGCGACCTGGCGATGCGCAACCTGCCCGGGAGCAGCACGGCGCGCCTCAGCGGCGACCACCACCCCATCCACTGCTCCACCGGCATGGGAAACACCCCGCAGCGGTAGGCCACCAGGGCCAGGGCGGGATCGAATTCGTCGCTGTACCCGATCAGGTCGGAGTCCGGCCAGGCATCGGGTGATCCGAAGACGTTGTCGAGCACGAACCCAGTCTTGCAGGATCTTCGGTTCTCCTGTCATCGCGGGTACCAGTTGATGGTTTCATTGATCGCGGGGAAGATTTTGTCCGACACAGGCAATACAACCTTTCACAGTGACATAATGCGGGTTGGGCAGAAGGACGGTGGGAAGATTGAGTGACACCAACGACGCCAACAACAAAGTGGTCGCGACGGCCGAGGGCCTGACGTCGGACGCCTTCCACCGACTCCTGGACCTCGCCATCACGGGTCGCGGGAAACTCCTGGGAGCCCGCACCATGGCGAACAACCAACTACGGCAGCGCAACGACCAGGAGGACGCCATCCGCTGGTTGTCGAACCAGCACATCGCGTTGGCCGGCGGTCAGGGATTCGCGACGAACTGGGGCGGTTTCCTGCTGTCCCTGGTGACCATCCCCGCGAACATGGCCGCGGCCGCTTTCATCCAGGCACGCGCCGTCGCCGCCATCGCGCACCTGCGCGGCTACGAACTGGACGATCCCCGGGTCCGCACCGCGATCCTCATGGTCATGCTCGGCCCGCGCGGATCGGCGGCGCTCATCGCCTCGGGAGACCTTCCCAGCTCCGCGGCCGCCGTCGCCACCGCCCCGGCCTTCGACCCGCGGCTCGACTCCCGTGTCTCCCGGGCTCTCCTGGAGCAGTCGATGAACCACGTGGGCGGCAAGCGCCTGGGGGTGTTCCTGGCCAAGAAAGTTCCGCTGGTCGGCGGCGGGGTCGGAGCGGTGGTGGACGGCTGGTCCACGCGCTCCATCATCCAGTACGCCCAGGAGCAGTTCGTCTCCCGCCGCCCCCGGGCCACGGGCTACGTGATCATCGTGGAGGGCTGAGAGGCCACCTCAGCGGGAACGCGACTGGTTGAACCGACCCACGCCACGGTACCGGTCCACCCAGTTCTCACGGGGACCATTCAGACGTAGAGGCGCGACACCCTGGGGGCGACCAGGCAGGGCACCTCGTAGGTGATGGTGCCCATCAGATCGGCGAGTTCCTCCATGGTGATCCGCTCGTCGCCCTGGCGGCCGAGCAGCACCACCTCGTCGCCCACCGCGACCTGCGGGTCGCCGGGACCGAGGTCGATCATCGTCTGGTCCATGCACACCCGGCCCGCGATCGGGCAGGAACGCCCGCCCACCAGCATGCGTCCACGGTTGCTGAACAGCCGTGAGTAGCCGTCACCATAGCCGACGGGGACGGTTGCGATCCACGTGTCGCAGGGGGCGGTCCAGGTGCGGCCGTAACCGACGGTCTCCCCCTCGGGGACGCGTTTGAGGAAGGAGACCCGCGACGTCCAGGTGGCCGCGGGTGTCAAACCCTCCCAGCCGGTGGAGGAATCGGCCCGGTAGCCGTAGGCCATGATCCCGGGGCGGATCAGGTTGGTGCCCGTCAGGTCGTGGCCGAGCACCGCCCCGGAGTTCCCGGCGTGGACGTACGGGATCTCCCCGACGGCGTCGCGGATCTCGTCCACGACGGCCAGGAACCGGGCCAGCTGGGCCCTGGTGAACTCCTCACCCTCGGGGCAGTCGCTGATCGGCAGGTGGGTGAACACGCCGTCGAGAATCAGAGTGGGGCTTTCCTTGATCCGTGTGGCCAGGGCGACGGCCTCACTCGGCTGCACGCCGACGCGCCGCATGCCCGTGTCCACCTTCAGGTGCACGGGATGACGGACGCCGGCGCGTTCGGCGGCTTCCTGGGCCGCCTTCACCCCCGCGACATCACCGACGGAAATGGTCAGGCGAGCCGCAATGGCGCGCCCCAGCTCCTCCGGGAAACAAGGGGAGAACTTGAGGGCGGGAAGCTCGACTCCCCCCTCGCGGAGCTGTTCGGCCTCGGACACCTCTGCCACACCGAGCCACTGGGCGGAGCCCACGGATTCGACGTGCCGGGCGACGGGAACTATCCCGTGCCCGTAGGCATTGGCCTTCACGGGAAGGAGGACTGCTCGGCCGGGGTTGCGTTCACTCGCCAGGGCAAGATTCGCGTCGATGGCGGCCAGGTCTACGTTGAACTGGGAAGGACACATGTCCTCATTCTGGCGCACATGCCGAGACCGCGGGGTGGCGGTGTCGGTTTCGAGTGGCAGAATGGCCCCCATGTCGAACAACCAGTGGACCGGCGCCCAGGATTGGAACGCCCAGCCCCAGCAGTCGAACGCCCAGGATTGGAACGCGCAGTCGGCCCAGGATTGGAACGCACCTGCGCAACAGCCCGCCCCGGATTGGGGAGTACAGCCTCAGGATCAGACCACCATCCAGCCCGCAACCCAGGACTGGAACGCACCAGCTCAGGACCAGACTTCCGTGACTGCGGCGCAGGATTGGAACGCCCAACCCCAGCAGTCCATCCCCTCCGCCCCCGACTGGGGCACCCCGGGACAGGAGAACACCGCCCAGCAGAACATGCAGGACTGGAACCAGCAGGCGGCCTGGGGGGCGGCCCAGCAGGCACAGCCCCAGCAGCAGTGGGGCGGTCAGCAGCAGACTGCTGCTCCCTACGGTGGTCAGCAGCAGTGGAGTGGTCAGCAGCAGGCCCCGTCGGGTCTCGGCGCGCTCTTCGACTTCGGTTTCAAGGGCAGCGCACTCAAGAACGGCATCGGCACCGTCTACCTGATGGCCGTGATCAGCTTTGCGGTTTTCGCTCTCTTCAATCTCCTCTCTGGCATCGGTTCCCACTCCGGCCAAAACGCCTTGGATATCCTCCGGAACCTGTTCGTTCCGCTGGCGGTGGCCTTCGTGGGGATCATCCTGTCCCGCGCCTTCCTGGAGGGAATGGCCGCCTTGGTCAAGAAGAACGACGACACCCAGGAGTGATTCTCTCCGCGTGAACCTCCAGGCCGGGCCCGTGCGGGCCCGGCCTTCTCATTCCCGGGATCAGAACAGCAACGCCAGGGCGGGTTCCGCGAGGATCTCGGCGACGTCGTGGAGGAACCGGGACCCTTGTTCGCCGTCGATGATCCGATGGTCGAAGGAGACAGCCAGGGTGGTGACCCAGCGCGGCACGACCCTCTCCTCCGCGCCGGCACCCACCACCCAGGGGCGGCGCTGGATGGCACCCATGCACAGGATCGCCGATTCATCGCCGTTGATGATGGGGGTTCCCGCATCAACCCCGAAAACGCCGACATTGGTGATGGTGAAGGTGCCTCCCGCATAGTCGGGGGGTTGGAGTTTGCCGTCGCGGGAGACGGCGACGAGCTGGTTGAGGGCGCGGCACAGTTCCAGGAGGCTGAGGTCTTGCGCCGCCTTGATGTTGGGCACCATCAGTCCCCGCGGGGTGGCGGCCGCGACACCGAGGTTCACGTCCCGGTGGTAGACGATCTCGCGGTTCTCCTCGTCCCAGGACGTGTTGAGGTCGGGGTTGCGTCCCAACGCCAGGCACACCGCCTTCGCGTGGATCAGCAGCGGCGAGACACGCAATCCCGCGAACTCCCGCCGCGCCCTGAGCGCCTCGACGAACTCCATCGTGCCGGTGACGTCGGTGGTCAGCCACTCGGTGACGTGGACGTGGGTGCTGATGGAACGCACCATCGCCTCGGCGGTGACCCTGCGCACCCCCTTGATGGGAACGCGGCGTTCCCCGCGATCCTCTGGGCCACGCGGCGATCCGAATCCGTGGCTTCGCGGCCCCGGGTCCTGGAAGCTGGCGGCGTCGTTGACGACCCTGCCCTGCGCGGGTTCCTCCCGGGAGCCCTTCCCCGCGGCCCGGGACCGTTCGAAGATCCACGCGGCCTCGACATCGGAGCGGGTGATGGTGCCCTCCGGCCCGGTTCCCGCGACCTTCCCGAGGTCGACCCCGAGGTCACGCGCATATTTGCGCACCGGCGGTTTGGCCCGCGCGGACTGCGGGTCGGAGGCCAGCACCAGCGTCGATTCGGTGGGCGCATCACCCGTCTCCGGCAACGGATCACCGACGGGAGCGGCGACGACCCGGCCCGCGGGGTCGACGTCGTCAGGACGCCGCGACGGCTCACGGGAGGCGTAGCTCTCCCCCAGCGCCTGGCGGGCGGCCTCCACGTCCCGGCCGGGGGTGTTCCTGCGGCGGCGCCGCGACCTGGCGGGTTCGTCGCGAGGCCCGTAACCGACGAGGGTCGGGGGCTCCTCCCCGCCACCCTCGACGCCGTCCTCGATCTCGACGATGGCGGTGCCGACCTCCACCGTGACCCCCTCCGCCACCAGCAACGACGTCACGGTCCCGGCATAGGGCGAGGGCAGTTCCACCAGCGACTTGGCGGTCTCGATCTCGACGAGCACGTCGTTGACGTCGACCTCCTGCCCGACGGTGACCCGCCAAGCGACGATCTCGGCCTCGGTGAGACCCTCACCGGGATCCGGAAGAAGGAACTGGCGTTTCATCATCACTCCTGTCTGCTTGGGTTCACCACGCGAGGGAACGGTCGAGGGCGTCGAGGATGCGGTCCGCCGATGGCAGGAACTCGTCCTCCAGGCGCGACGGCGGGTAGGGGATGTCGTAGCCGGTGACGCGCAGCACCGGGGATTCCATGTCGTAGAACAGGTCCTCGTGGAGGCGGGCGGCGATCTCCGAGCCCAACCCGAGGGTGCGGGGCGCCTCGTGGACGACGATGGCGCGGCGGGTGCGGCGCACGGAGGAGGCCAGGGTCACCCAGTCGATGGGTGCGAGGGACCGGAGATCGACGACCTCCACCGACGTGCCCTCCTCGGCGGCGACGGCGGCGGCGTCCAGGCATGTGCGCACCATCGGCCCCCACGCGATGAGGGTGGCGTCGGTTCCCTGCCGAAGGATCCCGGCCTGGTGCATGGGGGCGGGCCGCTGCTCGGAGTTCACCTCCCCCTTGACGTGATAGCGGCGTTTGGGTTCGAGGAAGATCACGGGGTCCGGGGATGCGACGGCCTGTTGGATCATCCAGTGGGCATCGTGCGGGTTGGAGGGGGTGACCACCTTCAACCCGGGGGTGTGACAGAAGTAGGCCTCGGGGGATTCGGAGTGGTGCTCAACGGCCCCGATGCCGCCGCCGTAGGGAATGCGCACCACCATCGGCATCGGTTGGCGCCCGGCGGTGCGGGCGTGCAGTTTCGCGACCTGCGTGACGAGCTGGTCGAAGGCGGGGAAGACGAAACCGTCGAACTGGATCTCGGCGACCACGCGGTAGCCGCGCATCGTCAGTCCGACGGCGGTGCCGATGATTCCTGACTCCGCCAGTGGGGAGTCGATGACCCGGTTGGTTCCGAACTCCGCCTGGAGGCCTTCCGTGATGCGGAACACGCCGCCGAGTTTCCCGACGTCCTCGCCGGCGATCAGGACTTTCGGGTCGGCCTGGAGGGCGCGGCGCAGGCCCAGGTTGATGGCCTTGGCGATCGTCATGCTGTTCATGCCTGCTCCCCTGCTGCCCATTCAGCGTACTCGCGGCGCTGCGTCTCGAGGGCGACGGTGTTCTCGGCGTAGACGTTGTCGAACAGTTCATCCATGGTCAGGTCCGTCAGTTTCGGGATGGCGGCGCGGATCTCGGCGCCGAAGTCTCGGGCGTCGGCGTCGAGGGCGGCCAGCCAGGCGTCGTCGATGACCCCTCGCCGTTTCAGGTGGGTGGTCAGGCGGGTGATGGGGTCGCGGCCCGCCCACTCGGCGGTTTCCTCGTCGAGGCGGTACTTGGTGGGGTCGTCGGAGGTGGTGTGGGCACCCATCCGGTAGGTGAAGGCCTCGATGAAGGTGGGGCCCTCGCCCTTGTGGGCGCGTTCCAGGGCCCAGCGGGTGACGGCGTGGACGGCCAGCACGTCGTTGCCGTCCACCTGCACCCCGGGGAACCCGAACCCCCGGGCGCGCTGGAACAGCGGGATCCGCGACTGCAACGCGATGGGTTCGGAGATCGCCCACTGGTTGTTCTGGCAGAAGAAGACGACGGGGGCGTTGTAGCTGGCCGCGAACACGTAGGCCTCGTTGACGTCGCCCTGAGAACTGGCCCCGTCGCCGTGGTAGGCGATCACGGCTGCGTTGTCGCCGTCGTCGTTGCCGACGAGGCCGTCCAGTTGCAATCCCATGGCGTAGCCGGTGGCGTGGAGGCTCTGGGAGCCGATGATGATCTGGTAGTTGCGGAACCGGTCGAGCTGGTCCCAGGCCCCGGCGTCGCAGCCCCGGAACAGGGCCAGGATCTGCTGGAAGGGCAGGCCCAGGGCGAGGAAGACGGCGTGTTCCCGATAGGTGGGGAAGACGACATCGCGGGCACCGAGGGCGTGGGCGGAGCCGACCTGCGCGGCCTCCTGTCCGAGGGCGGGCGGCCACAAACCGAGTTCTCCGTGCCGTTGCAGGGCCGTGGCCTCGGTGTCGAAACGCCTTGCCAGCACCATGTCTCGCAGGTACTGGGTCAGGTCGTCGTCGGTTCCCCCGAAGGAGAACCCGGGGTTCTCGACGCGCTGCCCGTCGGGGGTCAGCAACTGCACCATGTCGTGTTTCATGACCTCTCCTAAAAACCTACGCAACCGTAGCCTACGGGAGCGTAGGTTTCTTTCGAAGGTCGGGAACTTACAAGTCAGGGGGAAAAATTTGTGGGGTTCCGCCATCCGCCTCCGGCTCCCGGGCGTCTCCGACCGGCGGAGTTGAGCGGCATTCTGCGGATCAGGAAGTGACATTCACAAGGGAAGATTCTGTTCTCCTCCCGGGATGGCCCCTTATGCTGCCTCCATGCTTGGACTTCACCTCCGCCTCGACGCAGCTGACGTCTCTCGTCTGACGGACAACGAGGAAGACCTCGCGGACATTCTGGAGGAGTTCGAGGAGGACGAGGAACTCTTCGACCGCGCCTGCCAGACCGACAGGGCGTGGGAACCCATCCACAACGCCCTGGCCCCCGATGGCGAGGACGACGAATGGCCCGCCCGGGGTGTCATCGGCGGGGCCCGTACCCTCCATGAGGACGACGATGTCTGGGTAACCCATTCCAGCCCGGACGAGGTGGAGGAGATCGCCCGGTGGCTGGAGGCCTTCGGTGACGACGACTTCCACCGCGCCTACACCGGCATGCCCGAGGAGCTGCGCAGCCCGGGACACGGCCCGGAGGAGGAGAGCTACGCACTGGAGTCGCTGGCGGACCTGCGCAGCTTCTACCTGGAGGCCGCGGCCGAACGCCGCCACGTCGTCTTCACCACCTACGGCTGAATCGAAACCGCAGAACACGGTTGCGCAGCACTCAACGCGGAAAACGCCTCGTTTCGCGCCCGAAACCGGGTTGAGTGCTGCGCAACCGGGGAACCCGCGCGCAGCCGGCCGGAGAAGAGGGGCTCAGTCGGCGAGGGTGGCAACCAAGATGGCCTTGATGGTGTGCATGCGGTTCTCGGCCTGGTCGAAGACGATGCTCGCCTCCGACTCGAAGACCTCGTCGGTGACCTCCAGCGCGTCCAGTCCGGTGGCCTGGTAGATCT
>CALLVV010000044.1 GCA_938012815.1 uncultured Propionibacteriaceae bacterium | reverse complement strand
GGCCGATGCCCCGCACCGAGGCGATCCGCTCCGCGGTGGCGGCGCGCAGCCGCTTCAGGATGGCGGCCCGGGTGCGAGCCGACGACACGGTGGCGGGAAGGGTCCCCGGGAGTGCGGGTTGAGCGGTCATGGTGGCCGCCAGCCTACCGGCTGGTAGGTCAGTCCTTCGGCCAGGAATTCTCGATTTCGGTCAGTACGTCCTGCGAGGACTTCTCAGAGGAGATCCAGTCCGCCATGCCGGTCCAGAAGGTTCCGGTCCCGACCGCGCCAGGCATCTGGTCCGATGCGTCGAAGCGAAGAACGCTGCTGTCGTTGGTGATCAACTCGTAGGAGACCCTGTCCACGGGGGAGGACACATTGGACGGATCCAACTTCTTGTTTGCCGAAATCCAACCGGGTCCCGTGACTTTTGCTTTCGTGTTGCTGTACTCGGGGGAGGTCAAATAGCCTTGGAAGGCACGTACCTCTTCGCGTTCACTGAATGCGGCGGCGAATTCTCCTCCCACGAGAACGGGAGGATCTGTTTCAGTGGTGCCGGGCAGAGGGAAGGCAAAAACGTCACCGTCCTCCGCGATTTTCTTATCAGTTGGCCAGTTGACCTGGTAGAAGGAGGCCTGGCGATGTAAAAAGCAGGATTTATCAAGTATTGGCAGACCCGCGGCGACGAATGACGTGGTGGCTATGGATTTCGCGTTCCCCAGCCCGCCGTTGACATAGGCGTCGTTCTTCAGGATGTTCCCCACCTGGTCCAAGGCGGTCACCACGCGGGAATCGTTGAATGGAATCCGGTGGGAGACCCACTGGTCATAGACATCCGGGCCCACGGTGTGCAGCATCACGTCCTCGAGCCAGTCTGTGGCTGGCCAGCCGGTTCCATTGCTGGCCTGGATCCCGGCGCACCAAGGTTTGGCATTTGGATGGTCCTCGGCGATTCTCTGGGTCAGGTTGACCAGTTCCTCCCAGGTACGGGGGACTTGGTAGCCGCTTTCGGTGAAGGCGCTCGGGGAATACCAAACGAAGGATTTCACGCTGGCCCCTACTGGGACCGCGTAGGTCTTGCCGTCGACGGAACCGTAATCCTTCCAGCTTTCCCGGTAATTGGTCTCGAGATTGGTCAGGGCCTGTCCCTGCACTTCCTTTATCCTGCCTGGGAAACGGGCGATCAGGGTTCTCAGGAGTCCGGGTTGCGGGAAATAGGCGATGTCCGGTGGAGCATCTGCGCCGATCTTGACGGGGAGCTGGGTCTCGAATTCCCGGGAGCCCTCGTAGTTGATCGTGGCCCCGGTGCATTCTTCGAAGGGCTTGAAGGCATCTATGTGGGACTGATCCTCGGGGGAGACGATGGGGGTGTAGACGTTGACCGACCTACCCTTGAGGTTTCCATATTGAGCGAAGGCGGTGCACTCGCTTGAGGAGCTACTAGGCGTGTTCGTGGGGTCCTCCACCGGTGAGCTGCTGCAAGCGAGCAGAGTGAACAAGGACATGAAGCTCATCGCGGCGACAACGGCTCGTTTCCTCGCTCGGAACATCTTCGTCCTCTCCGTTGGGGCGGAACACGACTCCACACCGGTCACCCTGACATCCCGCGGACGGGTTTGCAAGCCGAACGTGCTGGTCGCGGCCTGTGATAATTCACGGAGGAGCCGTTGCGCGGTATCTTTGCCACGGTTGTGCACACATCGCGACGAGAGGACTCACGTGAGCATCCAGGACCAGGTCGGGCCGATCCTCAACGGCCTGCCGACGAACCTTCCGGACACAGATCCGGGGGAGACCGCCGAGTGGCTGGAGTCGCTCGACGGGGTGATCGAGCACGGTGGCCGCAACCGTGCCCGCTATGTCATGCTGAAGCTGCTGGAACGGGCGCGTGAACGCCATGTCGGGGTTCCCTCGCTGACCGGCACTGACTACGTCAACACCATCCCGGCGGACAAGGAGCCGGACTATCCCGGGGACGAGGACCTGGAGCGTCAGATCCGCCGCCTGCTCCGCTGGAACGCCGCCGTCACTGTTCACCGGGCCCAGCGTCCCGGCATCGGCGTCGGTGGTCACATCTCCACCTATGCCTCCGCCGCGACCCTTTACGAGGTGGGAATGAACCATTTCTTCCGGGGCAAGGATCATCCCGGAGGCGGTGACCAGGTGTTCTTCCAAGGACATGCCTCTCCCGGCATGTATGCCCGGGCGTTCCTGGAAGGGCGTCTCGAGGAAGCTGACCTGGATGGGTTCCGTCAGGAACACAGCCACGTCGTCGACGGCGGGGTGAGGGCTCTACCGAGCTACCCGCACCCCCATCAGATGCAGAACTTCTGGGAGTTCCCGACGGTTTCCATGGGTATTGGTCCCATGAACGCCATCTATCAGGCGCAGTTCAACCGTTACCTGCAGAACCGCGGCATCAAGGACACCTCCCAGCAGCGTGTCTGGGCGTTCCTGGGCGACGGCGAGATGGATGAACCCGAGTCCCGTGGTCTGCTGCAGCTGGCCGCCAACGAAGAGCTCGACAACCTGACCTTCGTGATCAACTGCAACCTGCAGCGTCTCGACGGGCCGGTGCGCGGCAACGGC
>CALLVV010000043.1 GCA_938012815.1 uncultured Propionibacteriaceae bacterium | reverse complement strand
GTCCGTTCCCGAGGGGGTCACTGAGTTCACCACCTGGCAGGAGAAAACCACCGTCCATCACGAGGGTGTGCCCGGCCATCACCTGCAGATCGGGCAGGCCGTCGCCCAGGCTGAGAACCTGAACCGCTGGCGGTCGCTGGTCTGCTGGGTCTCCGGGCACGGCGAGGGCTGGGCGCTGTACGCGGAACGTCTCATGGATGAGTTCGGTTTCCTGAACCCGGGGGAGCGCCTCGGGATGCTTGACGGCCAACGGTTGCGCGCCACCCGGGTCGTCCTCGACCTGGGAATCCACCTCGGCAAACCAGCCTTTGACCGCTACGGCGGCGGGATCTGGGACCACGACAAGTGCTGGCAGCTGCTGCGCGACAACGTCGCCATGGAGGAAAACCAGCTGCGTTTCGAGCTGCACCGCTACCTGAGCTGGGCGGGACAGGCCCCCAGCTACCGCATCGGCCAGCGGATCTGGGAGCAGATCCGTGACGACGCGGCCCGCCGGGCCGGGCAGGAATTCGACCTGCGCGACTTCCACGACCGTGCCCTGGCAGTCGGGTCGCTGCCACTTGACGTGCTGCGCGAGGTGCTCGCCGGGTAATCTGGCCCGGTGCTGACGATGCAAGACGCCCTCCGGATCCTGTCCGACTACTGGACCTCGCGCGGCTGCCTGACCTGGCAGCCCTACAACTCGGAGGTGGGGGCCGGCACCATGAACCCCGCCACCGTGCTGCGGGTCCTCGGACCGGAACCGTGGGACGTCGCATACGTCGAGCCCTCCGTGCGTCCCGACGACTCCCGTTACGGCGAGAACCCGAACCGGCTGCAGACCCACACCCAGTTCCAGGTGATCCTGAAACCCGAACCCGGCGACCCGCAGGAGCTCTATCTCGGCTCGTTGGAGGCCCTCGGGATCGACCTCGACGCCCACGACGTGCGTTTCGTCGAGGACAACTGGGCGCAGCCCGCCATCGGTGCCTGGGGGCTCGGCTGGGAGGTCTGGCTCGACGGCATGGAGATCACCCAGTTCACCTACTTCCAGCAGGTCGGCGGACAGGACCTTGACCCGATCCCCGTGGAACTGACCTACGGGATCGAACGCATCCTGATGGCGCAGCAGCGCGTCACCCACTTCAAGGACATCGCCTACGCCCGCAAGGCCGACGGCAGTATCGTCACCTACGGTGAGGCGTTCGGCCAGCAGGAGTACGAGATGAGCCGCTACTACCTGGACGATGCCGACATCGAGACGAACCGGCGGCTCTACGAGGCCTACGTCTCGGAGGCCACCCGCATGGTCGAGGCACGGCTGCCGGTTCCCGCCCACTCCTACATCCTCAAATCCAGTCACGCCTTCAACGTGCTCGACGCCCGCGGCGCGATTTCCACCACGGAACGCGCCCAGGCGTTCAGCACCATGCGCCGCCTGATGCGCGACACCGCGGCGCTGTGGGTGGAACGGCGAGGTGAGCTCGGGTTCCCGCTTCTCAAGGAAACCGAGAGGAAAACCGAGGCGCCGGAGGAGGCCGTTGAGGAACCCGCCACGGACCGGTCCCAGACCTTCGCTCTGGAGATCGGACTGGAAGAGCTTCCCCCGCACGTCGTCGGCCCCACCGTCGAGGCGGTGAACAAGACCCTCATGAACGGGCTCGCGGCCTCGCGTCTGGAACACGGCGAGATCCGCGTCGATGGCACCCCCAGGCGCATCGTGGCGATCGTCGACGAGGTTGCGGCCCGGGAACCGGACGCCACGAACCTGCGGAAGGGCCCGAAATGGGCGGTTGCCTTCGACGCCGACGGCAACCCCACCAAACCGTTGCAGGGTTTCATGCGCGGCCAGGGAGTCACCCTGAAACAGGTCGTCAAGGCCGAGGTGAACGGCGCCGAACACGCTTGCGTCCCCGTCGAATCACCGGGCCGCAACGCCCTGGAGGTATTGAAGGGCATCGTCGAGGACTGCGTTTCCGGGTTGCGAGCCGAGAAGAACATGCGCTGGCGCGATCCGAAGCTGTCCTTCTCCCGGGCCGTGCGCTGGCTGGTGGCGCTCTGGGGAGAGCAGATCGTCCCGGCCCGCGTCTCCGAGGTGGCTGCGGGTCGCAGCACCTATCTGCAACGCACCACCGCCGCATCCACCGGAAGCGGGAAACGTCTCGACGGCGTTCCCGTCGGGTTCCACGACGTCGCCTCCGCCGACGGCCTGCCGGGCCTGCTCGCCGAAGGACGGATCGCGCTCGGTTTCGCGGAACGCCGAGGGATGGTCGTGGACCAGGCGGAGAAACTGGCGGCCGGTGTGGGAGGCGTCATCGACTTCGAGGACAATGCCGCGCTGGTGGACGAGATCACCAACTTGCTGGAGGAACCCGTCGGGGTGCTGGGCGGTTTCGACGAGCGCTACCTGGAGCTCCCGGACCGGATT
The DNA here is from genome assembly GCA_938012815.1 of uncultured Propionibacteriaceae bacterium. Lineage (GTDB taxonomy): Bacteria > Actinomycetota > Actinomycetes > Propionibacteriales > Propionibacteriaceae > Arachnia. The sequence goes on along the minus strand of CALLVV010000043.1, from coordinate 16,756 downwards.
CTGGTCTCCGTCATGGCCAAGCACCAGCGCTACCTGCCGGTCCGCGACGCCGAGGGGCGCCTGTTGCCGTACTTCGTGACCATGGCCAACGGCACCTGCGACGAGACCGTGGTGGCGGCGGGCAACGAGTCGGTGCTGCGGGCCCGCTACGAGGACGCCCTGTTCTTCTGGAACCAGGACCTCGAGGTCGAGTCGGTCGACGTCTTCGTGCCGGGCCTTGAGAAGCTGACCTTCGAGAACCGGCTCGGTTCGGTGGGGCAGCGCGCCCGCCGCATCGCCGCGGTGGCCACCAGGCTGGGGGAGGGGCTGGGCCTCGCCCCGGAGCAGGCCGCGACCTTGGGACGCGCCGGGCAGCTGGCGAAGTACGACCTGGCGACGAACCTCGTCACGGACATGACCGGCCTCGCCGGTTTCGTCGCCCGCGAGTACGCGCTCCGCAAGGGCGAGACCCCCGCGGTCGCCGAGGCCCTCCACGAGATGGAGCAGCCCCACACCTCCGCCGACGCGGTCCCGGCCTCGCTTCCGGGCGCCCTGCTGGCCCTCGGGGACCGCTTCGACCTGCTGATGGCGATGTTCGCCCTCGGTGCGAAACCCTCCGGTTCCTCCGACCCCTACGGGCTGCGGCGGGCCGCGCTGGGCGTGGTGCGCGTGCTGCGTGAAGTTCCCGGGCTGGCCGGCATCGGTGTGCGCGACGGCCTGGAGGCCGCGGCGGAGGCGTTGACGACCCAGGGCATCACGGTTTCGCAGGACGCGATCGTAGCGGCCGAGGAATTCGTCATCGGCCGCTACGCCCAGCTGATGCGCGACGAGGGACGCTCCGCCGACATGGTGGCAGCGGTCCTGCCGTCGGCCACCCACCCGGCGGACGCGGAAACGAAGGCCAACGACCTGGAGGCCCTTCTCGGGGAACCCGGTTGGCGGACCGTCGTGGAGGCCATCGTGCGGATCCACCGCATCCTCCCCACGGGCACTACCCCGGGGTTCGAACCGGCGGTCCTGGTAGACGACGCGGAGAAGGCCCTCGCCGAGGCCCTCGCCGACAGGAAACCCGATGCTTCGGTGTCCGGCTTCGCCACCTCGGCGAAGGATCTGGTCGCCCCCGTCGCCCGGTTCTTCGACGAGACCTTGGTGATGGCGGAGGAACCCGAGCTGAGGGCGGCACGCTTGGGTCTGCTGGCCGGCGTCGCGGCCCTCGCTCCGGCGGGCCTGGATTGGAGTGCCATCGACGCGGCAACGAAGTGAGAACACCGGGGAAGTTTCCGGAAGCGGGCAGTCCCCGGTGTCATTACCACCCACCCTGCGGGCGCTGGGTGATGCGGTTCACGCATCCAGCAGGCGCAGGATCTGTTCGCCGACGGCCCCCTCGTCGTTGGAGCCGATCCGGGTGAAGCCCCGGTCGAGCAGGCACGGATCGGCGTCCGCCATGACGTAGCCCCGGCCCACCAGCTCCAGCATCCCCAGGTCGTTGTGCATGTCACCGAACGCGACCGCGTCGGCCGCATCAACGCCGATCTCCTTCAGCAGCCTGGAGAGGGCGGCGCCCTTGGTGACGCCCGGCGCCGACAGCTCGACGGTGCCGCACATGTCGTGCCAGGAGAAGGTGGCCTGAAGGATCCCGTCCGCGGCGGCGACGGCCACGGGGGAGAAGGCGTGGGTGTCGACGTGGCGGGTGCGGGCGAGCACCTTGATGATAGGACCGATCGTCAGCAGGTCCGGGAGGCCGGCCACCTGGTCGGCCCCGGAAAAGTGCCCCACCGGGTAGCCGGGTTCACGACCCCAGCCGTACTCGTACTCCACCGCGAAGGAAACCTCGAGTTCCGGCGGCAGCGCCGCCGCGAAGGCCAGGGCCCGTTCCGGTTCGATCGGGTGGAGGAAGTCGGGGCGGGGCCTCGTCAGCCGGCCGACGGCCGCACCGTTGCTGGAGATCGCCACGGGATCCAGGTCACGCAGCTCCGCCAGGGCGTCGAGCCAGCGTCTGGGCCTGCCCGTGGCGATCACGAAGACGACACCCTCCTCGATGGATCGTCGCGCCGCCACCAGGTTCGATTGGAGAAGGACGGCGTTCGCACCGAGGAAGGTGCCGTCCAGGTCCGTGGCGATCAGGGCCGGTTTCATGCCATCAGGCTACCGGTGTTCACCGGTGTCACCTGCCGGGCTGGTCGCCGCCCATGCCGGTCGCATAGTGGTTGGCCGACACGGTGTCTGCCGATGTGCCGCCCAGCAGGATCTCGTAGGTGCTCTCCGCCGAAATGGAGGGGCCGGAGTACAGCACCGAGGAGTACTGCTTGGAGGAGGCCTGGGTGGCTATCACGTTCCCGCTGGAATCCGCGACGGAGACCTCACCGGTGGAGCTACCGCTCAGGTTCGTGAACACGGACGCCTGGGTGGAATTTTCTGAGGGGGATTCGGCCATGCCGGAGGCCCCGATCGCCCACAGCTCACCGCCGGTGATGGTCAACCCCGACTGACGTCGACCGAGCCGTTTCCCCCATGGTGGGTCCGAGGATCACGACGCTACCCCCGAGATCGTCTCGGCCGCGTTGGAATCGAGCCCGTCCGCGGAGTTGATCGCGTCGTTGTTGTTTCCCGTGACGCTCAGCGAGCCGCTCCCGGCGATGCTGAGGTCGCTGGCCGAGCCAATGGCCGACGACGGGGCCTCACCGGAGGTGTCCACGTAGGCGTCCACGTCGGAAATCGTGTTCCCGGTGCCGTCGGCGAGGATCAGGGTCACCTCGTCCGCGGCCGTGACGACCATCGGGGAACCCGACGGATTGGTCAGCTCGACGCCGTTCAGGATCAGCTTCACGTCCCGGGAGCCGGCGTTGTCGATCACCTGCCCCGTCAGGGAACCGGCCAGGCGGTAGGTTCCCGCGGAGTCGGTCCTTCGGTGGTCTTGTTGGTCAGAAGTGTCGGTTCAGGACCCGGCGCCAGCGGTTCGCGGGCAGTTCGGGGTGCAGGGCGGCGAGGCCGGTGGCGTATTTGGAGATCCGTTGCGGGCGGTAGCCGTGGTACCAGAGGGTCCGGTCCGCGGAGCTGGGGGCCGGCCCCGCCTTGGTCTCGATGATCGCCAGCCGGGGAGCCCGCAGGCTGTGGCCGTTCTTCGTCCAGACGAGTTCCCGGTCCAGGGTGAGCCGGGCCCGGCCGTCGGCGGCGAGCAGCGTGGTGCGCAGGTAACTGGTTTCCAGGCTCGGTCCCAGCCACTGCGGGCGAATGCCGCGGATCCCCGCGGCGGCGAGGCGGCCGCTGATGAAGCCGTACTGTTCGGGCGCGATCTCGAACAGTGTGGAAGGATCGTGGGGGATGCGTTCCTTGACGGTGTTTCCGCTGCGCCGGGTCTTGACCTCCAGGAAAGCCTCGCCCGAGTCCCGGTAGTGGCGGACCCTCACCTTGAACCGGTGCGGGCGGCCCCTCGCTGCCAGCAGATAGGAGTCGCGTGCCGTGGTGTCGAAGTAGACGGATGCGTACCCGAATTCCGTTCTTCCTCCAATGTCTAGGACCCTGGTGCCGGTCGGCAGGCAATCGAGTATCGCCTCGGCGGTGCGCTGGTGCAGCGGATACTTGCGGTCCACCCGGCTCATGAACTCCGCGGCTGCGTTGAGTTCGTCGAGGTGAACCGGGGCGAGGTCGCTCAGGCTCATCGCAGCACCTCCACCTTCTCGGTGACCGGGAGACAGGCTCCCGGGGCGTAGCGAACCTCGACAAGGGTGGTGTCGGTGACGAAGTCGAGTCGCTGGACGTTCACCCCGAGCACACGGGCCCCAAGACGGGTCGCCAGTTCGTAGCGGAGTTCCTCGGGATCGGTGATCGCCCGGTCGAGGTTGACGACCTCACGTTTGACTCCCGCCCGGAACCGGCCCGAGTCGGCCACAGCCAGGACGACCACGATGAGAGCCATCGTCGCGTAGGTGGTGGTGGAGCCTCCGAGCCCGCCCAGCAGACCGAGCGCGAGCGAACTGAAATAGTAGGCCACCTCGTGCTGGGCCAGTTCATCGGACCGGAGCCGGATGATCGACAGTACTCCGAACAGGCCCAGGCCGAGCCCTGCCGCGACGGCGCTGTTCAGCAGCCCGATGGAAACCGCCATGACACCGACGTTGACGCCCAGGTAGGCGACCGCCAAATCACGGCGGTGGTGCCGTGGCAGGTAGATGGCGAAGACGAGGAAGCAGATCGCGGCGATGTTGGCTAGGTAGGGCAGGAATTGCATGTTCTGGCCTTGTTGATCGATGAAGAGGATTTCTCCTCAGGGCGATCACCATTCAGCCGGGCCAACTTGTACGTTGCCTGTGTTCCCCGGATGCGAAAGATGTGAAGAGGGCCGGTTACAACTTGCGTTCGGGACTCGGGCTGCCCGGGCCCGAGGAGTCACCCGAGGGCTGTTCCATCGAAGGGGTGTCGCTGCGGCTCTCTGGTTCCGAGGGTTCCCCCGAGGACGAATCCCCTGAGGACGGCTCCCCGGAGGACGAGCTGGGGGAGCCGCCACCGGAAGCGGATGTGGAACTTGGCACGGGGGCGGGAGGGGACACCTTCTGCTGGTTCTGGAACACCAGGATCGCCAACAGCACCGCGACGGAGGCGATCAGCAGCATCAGCAGGAAGGACGTGAGCAGGCTGAGCCAGCCGGCCCGGTCTTTGCGGCCCGGCCAGGGAAGCGGCCACATTCGCCATGTCCCCGGGCGGATGTTCTGCCACCAGTGCATCTGGAAATCCGGTCCCGCGGGGGAGCCGAGCTGGGGGGTGTGCACGAGATCAACGGCGGCGAGCACCCGTTGCGCCTCGGCCACGGCCTTGGGGGAACCGGAGAAGGCCAGGGCCACCCACGGGGCGAGGGGGCGGTGGGAGGCGACGATCGGGTCGTCGTCCTCGTCCCGGAAACGCACCGCCATGCGCCCCTCGTCCTGATCCTGGCCGCCGCGGGCCACGACGGTGTCGATGTGCATGGCGTTGATCTCGCCGGAGAAACGTGCCCGCGCAGCGGGATCCGAGGCGGCGCCGTCGCGCAGGTGGATCAGCATCACCGGATCCGAGCCGTCCGCGTGCGCGCAGTAGACGACACCCGCTGGGCTCTCCGCGAGACGTGAGTCGATCCAGAAATCGCCCACGCGAACCGGGTCCTCCGGGAGGAGAGGGTGGTGCTCCGCGTGTTCGGGTGTGGGATCTGGTGGCTGAGTCATCAAGAACTATGACATCACATCGCGAGGTCCTCCGTCTCCAGGCATCGCATCTCGGTCCTGCGCGTCGGGCGCGGTATCGTGGTGCGCGATCGTTTCAAGGAGACTCCAAGTTGACTACCCCCAGCGCGCAGCCATCCCTGCCCACCACCGTCGCCGACGCCGCCCGCCTCCTGGGTGTGGCGATCAACCAGGTGCAGCGAGTCATCGTCGGTCAGGAACACATGGTCCAGCAGTTGATGGTGGCCCTTCTGGCGAAGGGCCACTGCCTCCTAGAAGGCGTACCGGGCGTGGCGAAAACCTTGGCGGTACGTTCCTTCGCGACAGTCGTCGGAGGGGATTTCGCTCGAGTGCAGTTCACCCCGGACCTGGTTCCTTCCGACATCGTCGGAACCCGCATCTACTCCGCCAGCTCCGAATCCTTCGAGATCGAACTCGGACCGGTTTTCGTGAACTTCGTGCTGGCCGACGAGATCAACCGGGCGCCCGCGAAGGTGCAGTCCGCGATGCTCGAGCTGATGGCCGAGAAACAGGTTTCCATCGGCGGCAGGACCTATCCGGCCCCCGAACCGTTCATCGTGATCGCGACCCAGAACCCCGTCGAGTCCGAGGGCGTCTACCCGCTTCCCGAGGCGCAGCGGGACCGTTTCCTCGTGAAGGTGGACGTGCCCTACCCGAAGGGCAACGAGGAGTTCGAGATCCTCAGGCGCATGAGCATCAAACCTCCGCAGGCAGAGCAGGTGCTGAACCCCGGGCTGGTGCTCCACCTGCAGGACATGGCCTCCAAGGTTTTCGTCCACAACCTGGTCAGCGAGTACATCGTGCGCCTCGTGCTGGCCACCCGGAACCCTGCCGATTTCGGGATGCCGGACCTGGAGCCGGTGATTCAGATCGGTTGTTCCCCCCGCGCCACACTCGGCCTGGTGGCCGCGTCGCGTTCCCTCGCGCTGATCAACGGCCGCGACTACGTGCTTCCCACCGACGTGCAGGCGGTGGCCCGCGACGTCATGTCCCATCGCATCGTGCTCGGTTTCGACGCGGTGGCCGACAACGTCATGACCACTGACGTGGTGGATCGCATACTGGCCATGGTTCCGGCACCCACCCCGGTGTGGAACGACCAGTCACGCCAGCAGCGTCACCAGCAGCACGGCTACCAGCCCGGTCATGCCTGAGGGAACCTTGACCTCCCCATCCTTCGCACCCGCGGCTCAGGCGCCCCACGATCCCGGGGCTGCCACATCTGTGCTGCGCACACCGAGCGGCCCTACCATCCCGCTGACCAAACTGGCCCCGGAAGCCGCCCTGCGGCGCCTGGAACTCACCGTCGTACGCCGCCTGGAGGGGTTCCTGCACGGAGATCACCTGGGTCTGCTCCCGGGACCGGGCTCCGATACGAACGACGCCCGCCCATACCAGCCGGGCCAGGACGATGTCCGGATGATGGACTGGGCCGTCACCGCACGCACCACGGTTCCCCACGTCCGCGACACCATGGCCGACCGGGAGCTCGAGGTCTGGGGGCTGCTCGACGTGACCCCGTCGATGAACTGGGGGACCGAGGGCATCACCAAACGCGACCTGGGTATCGCGGCCATCGCGACGATAGGTTTCCTCAGCCAACGGATGGGGGACCGGTTCGGCGGGCTCATGATGCTGCCTGACCGCATCAAGCGGCTGCCCGCCCGTTCGGGCCGGACTGCCCTGTACGGGATGCTGCGGCAGATGCTCACCGAACCAATCGTCCCCGACAACGCCCCCGGCGACCTGGAACTGGTCGACGGCATTGAGCAGATGGCACGCTCCCAGCGACGCCGCGGCATGCGGGTGGTGGTCTCGGATTTCCTGACCGCGGGGGAGGCCGAGCTCGATCCTGACCGGCCGCCGGCCTGGGAACGGGCGATCAGGCGGTTGGCGGTTCGCAACCAGGTGCTGTGCGTCGAGGTGGTTGACCGGCACGAACTGGAGTTCCCCGACGTCGGGGAGATGCTGATCCGCGACCCGGAAACCTCCTTCCTGCGCTACATCAACACCTCCGACCCGGCCGCGCGCCAGCGGATGGACGACGCCTCCCGCGCGCAGCGTGAACGCATCAAGGTGGCGCTCAGGCGCGCGGGGGCGGGGCACATCCAGCTGCGCACGGACCGTGACTGGGTATCCGACATCGCGCGATTCGTCCTCGGCTACCGGCGGGTCGCCAGCGCCCTTCACGCACCGCCCCAGGGAGTGAGCCGATGATGGACTGGTTGGCTTTCAAGACCCCCGAAAGGCTGTGGGCGCTGCTGGTTCTGCCCGCGCTCATCATCGCCTATCTGGTGCTGATGCGTCTCAAGGGGCGGACATCGCTGCGTTTCACCAACACCGGGGTGCTGGGCCGGGTGATCGGTTCCCAGCGCCGCTGGACTCGGCACCTGGCCGTTTTCATGTCGCTGTGCTCTCTGGTGGCGCTGACTCTGGCCTGGGCCCAGCCACTCGGAACGGAGAAGGTCCCACGGGAACGGGCCACCGTGGTCATGGTGATAGACACATCGCTTTCCATGCAGGCCTCCGACGTGGACCCGAACCGGCTGGAAGCGGCCAAGGCCGCAGCGAAACAGTTCGTGGACGCGCTGCCCGATTCCTACAACGTCGCCCTGGTCTCACTCAACGGTTCTCCCTCCGTGGTCATGCCCCCGTCAACGGACCGGGGCGCGCTCACCAGAGCCATCGACACCCTGGAACTCAAGGAGGGCACTGCAATCGGGGATGCGCTGGACCAGTCGCTCAAAGCCATCAGTGAAGCTCCCGCCCCCGAGTCTGACTCCGAACCCGCCCCAGGCATGATCGTGATGCTGAGCGATGGCGGGAACACCTCAGGGACGGAACCCGCGGAAAGCGCGAGCCGCGTGCAGGAGGCCGGGGTTCCGGTGTTCACCATCGCCTACGGAACCGAGAACGGTTACGTTGATCTGGATGGGAAAAGACACAACGTTGCCCCGGACAACGAGGTCCTTCGTTCCGTCTCAGCCACCACGGGCGGGGAGTCGGTTTCCGCTGACAGCGTGGATGGTCTCAAGGACGCCTACAAAAAGATCGGTTCATCGGTGGGAACGGAAGAGGTGAGGAGACCCGTGACCGCGCAGTACGCGTTCGGGGCACTCGGTTTCGCCGTGGTGGCCGCGCTGGGGGCTGTGATGATGGCCGCGAGGTGGCCCCGATGACGACGCTCGTACTCGAATTCATGCAGCCCAACCGTCTGTGGGCCCTGGCGCTGATCCCCGTCATCGCGGGGGTCTACTGGTATCTGGCCAACCGGCTCCCCCAGTCGCGGACCCCGAACTCGCGGCTGAGGCTGGTCATCCCCAAGGACGCGGCCTGGAAACGTCACGGCGCCGTGCTGTTGGCGTTGCTCAGCCTCGCATCGCTGGTGATCGCTTGGGCGATGCCGAAGGATTACGGCCGCCAGGCGCGGGATCGAGCCACCATCGTCGTCACGATAGACGTTTCCTGGTCCATGGAGGCCGATGACGTGGCCCCCAACCGGCTAGAAGCCGCGAAGGAATCGGCAAAGAAGTTCATCGCGAGCCTCCCGGAGCGTTTCAACGTCGCGTTGGTCACCTTCGCCGGAACCGCCAGCGTCAACGTTCCCCCGACCGTGGACAGGGGCGTGTTGAACCGAGCCATAGATGGCATTCAAATGGCTCCCTCCACCGCAATCGGTGAAGCGATCTACACCAGCCTCGATTCACTGAAACTGGTGCCACCGGATCCCGACCATCCCGATGAGACAGCCCCGGCCGCCATAGTGCTGCTCTCGGACGGTGCATCGAACCTGGGGCGGGACTCGGCCATGGCGGCTCAGCAGTCGAAACAGCTGGGGGTCCCCATCTACACCATCGCCTACGGGACCCAGGACGGTTACGTCGAAACCAACGGCAGACGGGAACGGGTGGCCGTGGACCATAACGAGCTCTACGTCGTCGCGGAGAACTCCGGGGGCAAGAAGTTCTCGGCCGAGTCTGCGGGTGAACTCAGCGAGATCTACCAGGCGATCTCCTCCGACTTGGGCTACGAACTGGTTCCGATGGAGATCACGGACCAGTACGCGGGATTGGCGATCATCTTCGCGGTCCTTGCCGCCATAGGGGTGATCTCCTTGGGGGCGCGCTGGCCCTGAGAGCGGCCTCTTCAGGGGGTGAGATTCTCGATCGGCAGGACCGGGACGTCGTCGCTGAGAGGCAGGCCGAAAACCTGTTCCAGGAAGGAGAGCTGGGACTCCAGCGACTGCGTGCGGGCAGCGAGCGAGCGGAAACCGTGACCCTCGTGCTCGAAAGTCACCAACGCCAGGGGGAGTCCTTTGGCGCGCACCGCCTCCGCCATGTCGAAGGCCTGCCCGGGCGGTACGACGCGATCCTCCAGGCCCTGCAGGATCAGCATGGGGGCGTTGAGATGGTCAAGCCTGGTGATCGGGGAACGATCCCGGTATACCCGTTTTCCTTCCGGCCACGGAGCCACCAGGGCGAAGGTGTAGTGGGATTCCGCCTTGTGGGTTTCTTCGACGAGGGTTCGTAGATCCCCGATGCCGTAGGAGCTGATGCCAGCGGCGAAGAACTCACTGGTCACCAGGGCTTGCAAGGTGGTGTAGCCGCCCGCGCTGCCGCCGGCGATGGCTGCGCGTCCGGGATCCGCCAATCCGGCTTGGCACACCTCGCGGGCCGCGGTCACCACGTCGGCAACGTCCAGGACTCCCCACCGCCCCTTCAGTCGGTCCCGGTAGGCGCGGCCGAAACCAGTTGAACCCGAGTAGTTCACGTCCAGCACGCAGATCCCGCGGGAAACCCAGAACTGGATCATCTTGTCGAAGCTCGGGTAGTGCACGGAGGTGGGGCCGCCGTGGGTGAGAACGAGCATGGGGGGCGCTGCCGTGGCCCCAGGGACCGGGTAGAACCAGGAGTGTACCGGCCCCGCAGGTCCCTCGGACCAACGACAGACGGGACGACTCAGATCCACCAGTGATTCGGAAGCCACGAGTTCGGTTCGTTCTCCGGTGGGGGAGATGTGCACCAACGAGGAAGGACGATCATCCCACTCCGCTATTGCGAACAGTTCCTGTCCGTGGGAGGCCAAGGACTCGATCATGGCCGTTCCGGGCAGTGGGTGGGTGACTCCACCGCTGCGCGGATGCCATAGTGCGAGCACACCGCGGCCGTCGGCGATCTGAACCGTCGCCAGCAGATCATCCCCAACGGCACAGGCGGGTGGGGTGTCCAACACCCACACGGGGATCGAGCAGTCGTGTGGGGTGTGCCAGGTTGACGTTGCGTCAGCATGGTGCACGACCCAGTTCCAGTGACCGGATTCGTCCGTGACGCAGGCCAGAGAACCATCCCCGAGCCAGACCGGGTGTTGCGCACTGACCCCAGGCTTTCTGTGGATCCTTTCGATGTGCCCCGGATCGTCAAGTTTCGTGACCCACACCGATGCCTCGTCCCAGCTCATGTTCGGGTGCATCCACTGGAACCAGGCGAGACGTCCGTTACGCACCGCCGGACCTGCGTAGAAATCGGCACCGGTCACCAACACGTGACCCCCGTCGGCATTCTTGGATTCCAGGTCCAGCGCGACGATCTCGCTGCGTTCCTCAGGGACCGCGTCGTGATCCTCACGAACCGCGAGAAGCAGTCGATTCCGCGGGGCCAGGGTCAGCCCGCCATAGCGGAACCGGGAACTTTCGGGAGTCAGAGGGCGAGTGATGTCCCCGTCACGGATCCACAGCCGTTTGGTGAAATCGTCACACCAGACCACCAGCGCGTCGGCCACCGCGTAGGCGCCGCCGCCGTACTCCATCACCCGGGAACGAACGTTGAAACCGGGAGTGATCTCAACGATCTCGCCCGCCCGCCAACGCTGCACGGTCATCCGGCCGTCTTCAGAGGCGAGACCCGCCAACCAGAACACCCCGTCGCTACTGGCCCGGACCTGACGGATCGAGTCTGTGCCCGCGAGGGCCTGATCGATGGACATGCGCTGCATGGACACAGTGTATGGCCGGCTCTGCCGTCTCTTGTTGTGCCTTTCCCGTAGCTGTAGCACAATTGACCTCGCTTGGAGTTGAAGCGGATCGCAGGGGAAGGCAATCCGGTCGAAACCCAGGAGAACAACATGAACGCTTGCACGGCTACCGAGAGCCTGCCCGGGGCGCGGGGGATGATCTTCATCCATTCCACCCCGGCTGCGCTGTGCCCGCATCTGGAATGGGCAGCCGCCTCGGTCCTCGGTGCGGGACTCAACTGGCAGTGGAGCGAACAGCGCGCCGAACCCGGTTCTCAGCGGACCGAGCTCTCATGGGCCGGACCCACCGGTTCGGGGGCGAGGCTCGCCTCCCGCTTCGCCGAGTTCGCCCGCATTCGTTTCGAGGTGACCGAGGAGGCCATGCTCGGGGCCGAGGGAACCCGCTACTGTTACACCCCTTCGCTTGGTCCGTTCACCGCCACGGTCGGGGTGCACGGCGACATCCTGGTTCCCGAGGACCGTATCCGTCACGCCCTCGACACCGCGTCCGCCAAGGGCATGAGTGTTCACCAGGCCATGGAACGGCTTCTCGGGACCGCATGGGACGAGGAACTTGAACAATTCCGGTATGGCTCAGAGGACGCGCCGATCCGCTGGCTCCACCAAGTTGGGTGAAGGTTGAGGGTCGGAGGTACATCAAGGTCGGGGGTACTTCCCGACCCGAAGCATCAGTCGGTGATGTTGGCGTTGGTCAAGGTCACGGCGACGTTGGAACCTCCGAAGCCGAAGGAATTGTTCAAGGCCGCAAGATCCCCGTCGGGAAGTCGGCGTGGTTCATTCACGGCGATGTCGATGGGGAGCCCGGGTTCCAGGTTCTCGATGTTGATGGTGGGGGGGGCGACACGGTGCTTGAGGGCCATTACGGTCGCGAAGGTTTCCAAGGCACCTGCGCTGCCGAGAAGATGACCGCTCATCGACTTGGTGGAGGTCACGATGCACTCATCCACGGCGGCACCGAGAGCGGTCGCGATGGAACTTGCCTCGGTGAGGTCACCCTGTGGAGTGGAGGTGCCGTGGGCGTTGATGTGTTTGATGTCGCCTGGCTGGAGTCCCGACGACTGTAGGGCCTTGCGCATCGCGGTGGACTGGCCGTGACCCGTCGGTTCTGGTTGGACCATGTCGTGGTTGTCGTTGCTGATCCCGGCGCCGGCGAGGGTGCCGTAGATGTGCGCCCCCCGTGCGCGGGCGTGTTGGAGGGTTTCGATGACCATGATCACGGCCCCCTCGCCGAGGACGAACCCGTCGCGGCCGGTGTCCCACGGACGTGAAGCGTGCTCCGGGTCGTCGTTGCGGCGGCTCAGGGCCTGCATCTGGGCGAAGGCGTTGATGGGCAGGGGGTGGATGACACCCTCCGAGCCTCCGACGACCGCGATGTCACAGCGGCCCAGCCGGATCTGGTCGAGTCCCAGGGATATGGCCTCGTTCGATGAGGCGCAGGCGCTGACGGGCGCGTGGACACCGGCCGCGGCACCGAACTTCAGCCCCAGGTTGGCTGCGGGCGCGTTGGCCATGAGCATGGGAATGGTGAAGGGGGAAACCCGACGCAGCCCCTTCTCCTTCTGGACGTCCCAGTTGCCGAGCAGGGAATGCAGGCCACCGATACCGGTTCCCACGCACACGGCGAGCCGGTCCGGATCCGTGAGATTGTCCTCACCCAGCCCGAGCCCGGCGTCCTCCCACGCCTCTTGGCCGGCAACCATGGCGAGCTGCGAGCTCCTATCAAGACGACGGGCCGCGACGCGGTCAAGCTTCTCGGTCGGGTCACCGGCCGCCTCGGCAGCGAAGGTCACGGGTAGCGGTTTCGCCCAGTCATAAGGAAGGGTGTGTACACCGGAGCGGCCCGCGAGCATGGCCTCCCAGGTGCTGGGGGCGTCTACGCCGAGAGGGGTGAACGCGCCAAAACCGGTGATGACTACCTCGGTCATGTTGAACTCCTGGGGGCTGAAGAATTTCTCGGGATGGAAGAGATGGTGGGGGATGGCAGCCGCCATCCCCCACCGGTTCGGCCTCAGGCTTGGGCACGCTCGATGTAGGCGACCGCGTCACCCACGGTCTTCAGGTTCTTGGAGTCCTCGTCGGGGATCGAGACGCCGAACTTGTCCTCGCATGCGTAGATGATTTCCACCATGGAGAGGGAATCGACGCCGAGGTCATCGACGAAGGACTTGTCCAGCTGGACGTCCTCCGCGGCCACACCCGCCACGTCGTTGACGATCTCGGCGAGGTCGGCGCGGATCTCTTCAGTGCTTGCCATTGCTGTCTCCTTGTTGGTCGATGGCTGGTTTGGTCATGGAAGGACGACGACCTGGCCCGCGAAAACGAGCCCGGCGCCGAAACCGATGATCAAGGCTTTCTGCCCGGAGGTTGCCTCACCCGATTCGAGTAAGGCCTCCATCGCCAGCGGAATGGAAGCCGCTGACGAATTGCCCATGTGCTTGATGTCGCGGGACACCACCACATTCTCGGGTAGCTTCAGGTGGCGCAACATCGAATCGGTGATCCGATTGTTGGCCTGATGAGGAATGAAGACGTCCAACTCCCCGGGAGTGATCCCGGCGACTTTGACGGCTTCCAGTGCCTTGTCGGTGATGTAGGTGGTGGCCCAGCGGAACACGATACGCCCGTCCATGCTGATCAGGGGCATCCGTTGTTCCGGGTCGGTCACCTCGGCCCAGTCCTGAATCTGGATAGTGCGGGCCTGGGAGCCGTCGGAGCCCCAGACGACCGGTCCGATGGCGGGTGTGTCGCTCGGGCCGATGATGGCTGCCCCGGCGCCGTCGGAGAACAGGAACGCGGTGGTGCGGTCCTCCAGGTTGACCATGTGGCTCAGAGTCTCGACGCCGATGATCAGAACGTTGGTGGCTGCCCCGGAACGAACAAGCGATTCGGCGATGCTGACTCCGTGGCAGAAACCGGCGCACGCCGCCGAGATGTCGAAGGCGACCGGACCAGAGCTCAGACCGAGTTCGTGTGCGACGTATACGGCCAGCGAGGGGGACTGCTGGAAATGGGAAACAGTGGAGCAGATGATCCCGTCGATCTGGGATGGTTCCAGCTCGGCGCGGTCAAGTGCCTTACGTGCCGCTGCCGCCGCCATGAACAAAGGGGTTTCCTCGTCGGTTGCCCAGCGGCGCTCCTGGATGCCGGTGCGCTGTTCGATCCACTCCGGGGTGGAGTCGATGATGGTGCACATCTCCTTGTTGTCGACGACTCGCGAACCACGGTAGCCGCCTACGCTCAGGATGCGGGCGTGGCGGCTTCCGGTGGAAGGGGTCAGGGTCATGTCGCGGCCTTTCAGGCGGTTCAGTGAAGCAGGGTGATTGGGTTTCAGGCCTTGGCCGAATGGGTTGTGCAGAAGACGCGGGCTTCGTCCAGCTGGTCCGGTGTGTTGAGATTGAACAACTCGACACCCTTGAGGTTACGTTTTGCGATACCTGTCAGGGTGCCTGCGGGAGTGAGTTCGAGGATCCCGGTGACGCCGAGCCCCGACATGGTCTCCATGCACAGGTCCCAACGAACCGGGTTTGCCACCTGCCGGACTAGGCGTTCCAGGTATTCACGGCCAGAAGTGATGACTGTGCCGTCGGTGTTGCTGAGGAGACCGATACGGGGATCTTCCGTGGATACGGCGGCTGCCAGCGCTTCCAGGCGGGCCACGGCGGGGGCCATGTGATGGGTGTGGAAGGCTCCCGCGACGCTGAGAGGTTTCAGGCGTGCTCGACGGGGAGCGTTGTCGGCCAAGGTGGCCAGCTGTTTCTTGGTTCCAGCGGCGACGATCTGGCCGGGACCGTTGTTGTTGGCGGGGGTCAGGCCCGCAGCCTCGATGGCTGCCAGCACCTCTTCCCGGTCTCCACCGATCACGGCAGTCATCGAGGTGGGTGCGACGGCGGAGGCAGCAGCCATGGCGCGGCCACGTTCCCGGACCAGTACCATGGCGGACTCGACGGAGACCACCCCCGCCATGGCCGCGGCGGCGAGTTCACCCACGGAATGCCCGGCGACCACACATGCAAGCTCGGGAACGATGAGGTTCAGTTGCTCTGCGGTGGCGAGTGCGGATGCAACCAGCAGGGGCTGTGCCACCGCGGTGTCCCGGATGGTCTCTGCGTCAGAGGTGGTTCCGTGAGTCACGAGGTCGATGTCGGTGACGGCGCTCAGCCAATCGAGGTGGGTCCTGAAACTGGGTTCCTCCAACCAAGCGGCGAGAAACCCGGGGGTCTGGGCGCCCTGGCCTGGCGCGACGATAGCTAGCACGCCCTCAACTCTGCCCTCTGGCCGCGGATACGTGTGGCTGCGAAGGTGACGAAAATGGTTCTGGAAGGATTGTGGGATTCCTACAAAACCTGATTCTGGAGGTGACCATGGCGAGGTTCACTCCTGGAGACGCCCCAAGGTGATCGCCAGCCTCAATACATAGGCCTCTCGCGCATCCGTCGGGTTGTATCCCGTCACCTCTTGGATCCGTCGCAGGCGATAGCGGACGGTGTTGGGATGGATGAACATGACCCGGGCGGTAGCCTCCATCGACGATCCGGCATCAAGGAAACCGACGCAGGTCTCCAGCAGCTCCTTGGAGCCTTTGAGAAGACCGAAAAGGTCTCGGGCCAGGGCCCTGCGAGCGTGCCCATCGCCCGAGAGAGCCCGTTCCGGGAGCAGATCGTTCGACAACAGGGTCCTGGGACCCTCGGGCCATGCCCGGGCGGCCCGGTATCCGGAGGCTGCCGACCTGGCGGATGCGGGGGCCCCGCGGAGTCCTTCGGCAAGCGGACCGATCACCACGGGGCCGGGTGCGAAATGCGGTTCGAGCTTGGTCACCAGCGCACAAGCCTGGGCCGGATCGGTCAGGGCCTCTCCAGCGAAGATACACACGAGACGCTCCCCCTGTGGGGCCGCCAGCACATCCAGGGAGAGCCGCGCAGATGCCCTGCGCAGCTCGTCAACCCGCAGGTTCTTCGGAGCGCCCGCTATGACCACCGTCGTGGGTGCCTCGGAATCCCAGCCGAGGGTCGACGCTCTGGACGTGACGGATTCGTCGGTCTCGGCCCGGACCACCGCATCGACGATCGTTGCCTCAATACGTGAGTCCCAGGCGCCCCGCAACTCCGCGGCGCGGGCGTAGACGGCGGCCGCAACGAACGCGATTTCCCGGGAGTAGTGCACGATACCCAGCAACAATGGTTGTCGATCCGCACGCGATAACAGAAGCTGGATCTGTTCCTCGACAACATCGGTGGTGGTGCGCACCAGGTCAACGGTCTGTCGTAGGGAGATGCGTCCTGCGAGCGCCCTGGGGGCGGAATCGAAGATCGACTCGAAGGAGAAGGCCGAACCACTGACCCAGTTCACGAAACCGTCGATGCCTTCCCGGGCGAGTACGCTGATCCACGACCGGGACTCGGCATCGAGTTCCCCGAACCATGCATGACGGGCTTCCAGAGCTCTCAGGACGGCGGTGTTCATGGCCGCGGTGGCGGCGCGTAGCCGCTTGACGGAGCCGAATTCCTTGAGCAGGGCGGCCTGGCGCGCGGGCCCCA
>CALLVV010000042.1 GCA_938012815.1 uncultured Propionibacteriaceae bacterium | reverse complement strand
GTCTCACCGAGAGCGAGGATGTCATCGAGATGATCGAGATCAGCGGGGTAGGGGGCGTTCTCCATCCCGGTGGGGGTGGGTTGCCCCCATGGGGTGAATTCGATACCAACACAGCCAGCCACCCCGGCTACTGCCACGGTGGCCGCAGCTACGAGTATGGTCTGACGCGGTAGGTGGGTCATGGCCCCGTCCTGACTTCTGATTCACCAACAAGGTTGTATTCCTGCGCGATCCCAGAACGATGTAACTCCTGCAACTCGTTATCGGAAACTGCGATGGGGCCGATCCCGAACTTCTTGCCGCCATCCCGGTTGTACCGATCAGCAGTATGCGCCTGATACTTGTAGGTGTAGCTGCCATCCGGATGCACAGTGATGGTATCCGCTGTGGCATGATGATATCCGCCAACCACATAAAACCAATTCGAATTCTCGCTCTTCTCCACCTTCTCCGGCTGCCAGTTGGTCACAAAAGGATACGTCACCGGCCCGGTATAACCCGAAGCTTTTGCGTCCTTGAGTGCTTCGTTGGTATAAGTTCTCAAATCTTCGCTGACTTTACCCTGTGGTGTGGGGAGATCGTTGAGCATGCCATTGGTGTTCATGTCGAGTGGTCTGCCGGAGTTCCCCAGGAAGTGCAGCAGATTCCGTGCCGCATCGGGAAGTAGGAGCTGGATCGCAGCAGCCCCGTCGTGGCGGCCTCGTGTGTCATGTGATCACCCCTGTGTGCTCCCCGCTGAGCATACGGTCCCGAACCCTCCCTTTCACTGTCGCCTGGATACTTCCACTCCACAGGTGTGGGCATGGGAGCCGACTCCCCGGAACCCCCACACCCCCACCGGTCAGGATCGTCTTGGCGGGTGCGGGGCGTCGTGATCCTGCTCGGTGTGGTCATGACGAGAACCAAATTATGGCGGTTAACCTTCGAAAAGATGTAGGTTGGATTCATGACCACCGACGACGCTGCTCCAACAGGGACATCGAAGTCCCAGATCCCTCTGCTGCTCGGGACCGTTCTCATCGTGTATGTGGGTCAGATGACCCTCAGTCCGATCATCGCCCCCCTCTCCCGCAGACTTGACATGCCCGAGTGGCAGCTGGGCGTGACCATCTCTGCCGCCGCCGTCATGGTGGTGCTCACCTCCGGGTTCTGGGGGCGAAGAGCCCAATCGAAGGGATTCAAACCCGTGCTCCTGGCGGCCTTGGCGCTCGCCATCGTGACCATGACCCTGTTCTCCGGGCTGGCCGCCGCCGGCATGCAGGGCCTGCTCACGGGTACTGTCCTGTTCCTGTTGTTCGTGCTGCTGCGGGGAATTGGCTTCGGGGCCGCGATCGCGGCCGTACCGCCCACGGCCCAGGCCTACATAGCCGAGTTCACGCCCGAGGGTCCAGCCCGTGTCAAGGGAATGGCCGGGATAGGTGCGGTGCAGGGAATCGCCAGTATCCTCGGGGCGATCGTGGGTGGAGCCCTGGCCGGATTCGGCCTGCTGACCCCCATCATCGTCGTGCCCGTGCTGATCGGGATCGCCATGCTGCTCGTGCTGGCCTGCCTGCACGGTGGGGCAGGCAGCCGACTCGTGGAGAGCCCGATCCGGGTGAGCCCCATGGACAAGCGGGTCCTGCCCTTCCTGGTGGCGGGTTTCGGTACCTTCACTGCCCTTGGTTTCATCCAGAACACGGCCAGCTTCATCATCATGGACAGGTTCCATCTGGATGAGGTCGCGGGCGGGCAGCTGTCCGGTGTCGTGATGCTGGCGATCGGGGTCGGCATGATCATCGCCCAGGCCGTCGTCGTGCCCGTCACCAAGTGGGCGCCGCCGATGCTGCTGCGCGTCGGTGCGGTGGTCGGAACCGTCGGGTTCGTGGTGATGCTGCCCGAGGCGGAACTCTGGGTGATGTTCGTATCGGCCCTGTTGATCGGTCTGGGAATTGGCATAGCGATGCCCGGCTACACATCCGGCCCCACCATGCTGGTCGAGCACGACGAGCAAGGTGGGCTCGCCGGGCTGATCGGTGCCACCAACGGCCTCACCTACGTTCTCGCCCCGACGCTCAGCACCCTCTTCTACGGCTGGTGGAGGCCGTTGCCCGTTATCGTGTCCATTGTGACCTTGGGAATCGTTGCGGTGTTCGTCCTCGTGCATCCCGCCTTCCGAAACTTCCGTCCCAACTCAGAGACCGCCGTCAAGGAGAAAGCCTGATGGCTGAAGGAGCGCGGCGTGGCCGTCCGCCGCGCCTCACAAGGGAGACGGTGGCCAGGGCGGTGCTCGACGTGGGATTCCCGCAGCTGACTTTCACGGCAGTGCGGGAACGACTCGGAGTGGGGGAGAGCACCTTGTTCCGCTATGCGCCCGACCGCGACGAACTGGTGCGTCTGGGTCTCGGGCTGGCCATGGAGTCGGTGGAGCCGCCTCCGCGGCAGGGATCGTGGCGGCAGGTGCTCACGGATTACGCCGTCTTCGCCTGGCGTTTCTGGGAGGCCCATCCCGGTTCGGCTACCGAGGTGTCGCGAGGGGTTTTCACCCTCGTGATGGTGCAACTCTCCGATGAACTGTGCTCCTTCCTGATGGAATGCGGTTTCACGGCCAGCAATGCCCTACTGACCTGCGACCTGGTCTTCGACATGGTGGTGGACAGCCGCCGCGGGGTGGAACACATGGACGGGCTGTCGGCCGAAACTGGTCCTGAACGTGACGACGTGAAAAGGCAATGGGTGCCTGATGCACCGGAAGAGAGCCCCGTGCCTGGCTGGGAGAAGATCCGCCAGGCCAAGCTCGAGGCGGTCAATCTGCCGTCCTTCGACTGGTTCATGAAGAAACTGGAGGTGATCCTCGAGGGGGTGGCCGCGTCCCTGGCTCCTCGGGAATGACGCTCGAATTGCTCAAACCAGTCTCCAGGGGATAGGGTTGCGAGTCGGCCTGACTGGCCTTTCCCGGGGGTGCTGCTGACCTTTCCCCGGGTTCCCCGATGCCGGATTCCCGGCTGTCAGCTTTGCGCCGAGTGCGCCAACGGCCGTCTTGTGTTCCGGATCTTTTCGTATGTGACGAGACGCGCCGCCGCCCGCGGGACCATCCGTCGGGCCCGAGACGAGCACCGTGAACAGGACCTGCCGTGGCCATGCCCAAGAAGAAACCCAAGTCGTTCAAGTCGGACGGCACACCCAAGAAACGCTGGAGCGCCGCCGAGCGCGCCGCCCGCGGCCACAAACCCCGCCGCTCGGGCGGGGTGCGCAACCCGGAGGAGCGCTCCGGTCATTTCGACCGGGACGATCGCGCCCGGGATCGTGACGACCGCGGCTCGCGATACGAGGACCGTGGTTTCGGTCGTGAGGGGAACCGCGGCAGGGATCGCGGTCGCCGTGATGACCGCGGCTGGCGTGAGGACCGCGAGTCCGGGCAGCGGTGGGGCGGTGCCCGTTCCCGTTACGGATGGCGTGAGGACCGGGACGATTCACGGGGGCGGGGCGGAGACCGGAGAGACCGGTTCGCACGTCGCCGCGACGATTTCCGTGGCCGCGACAGTGAGCGTCGCAGGGACGACCACGATGGCAGAGAGGGGCGGAGGCGTCGGGATCGCGATTTCGACCGGGACTTCCGCCGTGACGACCGCCCGAGGAGTTTCCGCGGCTCCCGGCGGGACCGCCAGGAGCATCCGTACGGTCGTCGCGCCCACGAGCGTCGCGGCCACTACGATCGCCGGTCCGGGGAGGCGCGCGGCCACTTCCGGGAATCCCGCGACTTCGACCCCGTCGAGCAGGATCAGATGAGCTGGGAGGCGGTCGCCGTCGAGGTGGAGGTCACCGATGACGACGCGACCTCCGGTTTCGCCGAACTCGGCGTGGCTGCCCCCATGGTGGCGGCCCTGAAACAGCAGGGCATCACGGAGCCGTTCCCGATCCAGCGCGCCACCATCGCCGACGCCATCGCTGGCCGTGACGTGCTCGGCCGTGGCCGCACCGGCTCTGGAAAGACCCTGGCATTCGGGCTGCCGCTGTTGACCCGCCTGGCCGTCGACGAGCCCACCGGCACCCCGCGCGCAGTGATACTGACCCCCACCCGTGAGCTGGCCCTGCAGATCGCCGACAACCTGTCCCCGCTGGCCACCGTGATGGGGCTCCGCCTGCACCTGGTGGCGGGCGGTATGGCCTATGGCCCGCAGATCAAGGCCTTCGAACGCGGCGTGGACGTGGCGGTGGCAACGCCCGGCAGGCTGATCGACCTCCTGGAGCAGGGGATAGCCGACCTCAGCCGGGTGGAGGTGATGGTTCTCGACGAGGCCGACCACATGAGCGATCTCGGGTTCCTGCCCGCCGTCACCACCATCCTCGACGCCGTGCCCGCGGACGGGCAACGGCTCCTGTTCTCCGCCACCCTCGACGGCGCGGTGGACGAACTGGTCAGACGCTACCTCGCCGATCCGGTCACCCACGAGGTGGACTCCGGCAAGGCGTCGGTGACCACCATGACCCACCACGTGCTGCACGTGGTCCCGCACCACAAGAACCAGGTCACGGCCGAGATCGCGAACCGGGAGGGCAGGACCGTGGTCTTCGCCCGCACCCAGATGGGAACCGACCGCATCGCGAGGCAGCTGCGCGAGGCCGGGGTGATGGCCGGAGCGCTGCACGGCGGTCTCACCCAGGGCGCCCGTGCCCGCATCCTCGCGGCCTTCAAACGCGGAGAGGTGCCCGTGCTGGTCGCCACCGACGTTGCCGCTCGCGGCATCCACGTCGACGACATCTCCCTGGTGCTCCAGGTGGATCCGCCCAAGACCAACAAGGACTACCTCCACCGCGCCGGACGCACAGCCCGCGCCGGCGAGGAGGGGGCCGTGGTCAGCATCGTCCTGCCGCACCAGCGCAAACAGATGCGCCGGATCGTGGGTCAGGCCGGGGTCAGGACCGAACCGGTCGAGGTGGTCCCGGGCAACGACGAACTCGCCGCGCTCACGGGTGCCCGTCCCTGCATGGGCGCTCCCGTGACCGAGGCCGACTACCAGGCGCTGATCACCCCCAGGCCCCAGCAGCGGCGCCGCCCCGGTCGCGGTCGCGGCCCCTGGCGGCGTGGTGATCGCCGGGATCGCGGCCACCGAGGGGAGCGGGGTTAGAATCTGCCCGCCATGACCGAGACCATCCAGGTGCGGCTGGCCGCCGCAGCAGACGCTCCCGACATGCTGCGCGTCAGCCGGACCGCCTTCGCCGCTCGCCGCCCCGTCGACCCGCCAGCCGACGCCCTCTCCGAAACCCTCGCCGACATGGAGCATTCCTTGGCCGAGGGCTGGGGGGTGTGCGCCCTCGACGGCGACCACATGGTCGGCTGCCTGCTGGTCGCCCGCGACGGGGAGGTCGCCACGCTGCGCCGGGTCTCGGTGCTGCCCACCGAGACCCGGCGGGGGATTGCGAAGGCCATGATCGGCGGGGCAGTCTCGCTCGCAGTGGACGCGGGACTGAAGCGGGTCGAGGTGCTGTGCCGCCGCGAGTTCCCCGAGCTCGCGGGCTGGTGGGGGAAGCACGGTTTTGGTCCGCTCCGGGAGAACGCCTCCGGGATCGTGCTCGGCCGCGACCTGCCCGTGGCCGTCACCGTCCCCACCCCAGAGGCGATGCACGCCCTGGGTGTGGAGCTGGCGGGCCTGCTCCGCGCGGGTGACGTGATCATCGCCACCGGTGAACTCGGGGCTGGCAAGACCACCCTGGCCCGGGGAATCGGGGAGGGACTCGGCGTCGAGGGCCCCGTGATCTCACCCACCTTCGTGCTCTCGCGCATCCATCCCTCCCGCGGCGGCGGCCCGGACCTGGTGCACGTGGACGCCTACCGCATGGCCGGCGCCGACGAACTGGCCGACATCGATCTCGACACCACGCTGCCCGGGTCCGTGACCCTCGTCGAATGGGGTGAGGGAATCGCCGAGTGGCTCTCCGACGAGCGGTTGGAGATCGACATCGACCGCGAGGTCGGTGACGAGGCCCGGCGAGTGACCCTGACTGGCACCGGTCCCCGCTGGGCCGGTGCCCTGGAAGCCCTCAGGAGAAACCCGTGACCTGGACCTTGGGAATCGACACCTCCCACCACGTGGCCGTCGGCCTGGCCCGCGACGGGGAGCCCGTCGCATCCGAGGTGGTGGCCGACACCCGCGCCCACGGCGAGGCACTGACCCCGCTGATCCAGCGACTGTGCGCCTCGGCCGGTATCGCCATGACCGGGATCGACTCCTACGCCGTCGGCATGGGGCCGGGACCGTTCACGGGGCTGCGCGTCGGGATCGTGACCGCCCGCACCCTGGCCGCTGTGACGGGCAGCCCCCTGCACGGGGTGTGCTCCCTCGACGTGATCGCTGCCCAGTGGCAGGACGCGCCGGACGAGTTCGTGGTAGCCTCCGATGCCCGCCGCAAGGAGTTCTACTGGGCGCTCTATCGCGACGGGATCCGCGTCGGCGACCCCCGGGTGAGCGTCCCCGAGGTCATCCCGGACCTGCCCGCGGCCGGCCCGGTCCTTGACGACCCGGCCGGGCCGCGCCACCTGGACGCGGCGGTGCTGGCAGCACGTTGGACCGATCTGCCGTCCGTCGACGGGGAACCCTTCTACCTACGGGCCGCGGATGCCGCGGTACCGAGTACCCGCAAGTCGGCGCTGCCCCGCCTCAGGGCGCCTCGATGATCATCCGCACCGCCGTACCCGCCGACGCCCCCGCGTTGGCCCGGCTGGAGTTGGTCTTCCCGGCGCGGCAACGCTGGTCGAAGACGTCGTGGCTGGAGGAGATCGGTGCTGACGGCCGCCTCGTGGAGGTGGCCGAGACCGCGACCGATGGCGTGATCGCCTGTGCGTCCTGGCGTCACGCGGGGAACACCGCCGACCTGGACCGGATCATCGTCGCGGGGGAGCACCGCCGCCGGGGCATCGCGGGAAGGCTGCTGGGGCGCGGGATCGCCTGGGCCGTGGGGCAGGGGGCCGGGAACGTACTGCTGGAGGTGGCCTCCGACAACACCGCGGCCATCGGGTTCTACGCCGCGAACGGGTTCGTCCCGGTGAACCGGCGCGGAAACTACTACGGACGGGGCGTTGACGCCGTGGTCATGGGGAAGAGGATGAAGATGGAGGAGAGTCAATGAGCGAACCGCTGATCCTGGGAATCGAGTCCTCCTGCGACGAGACGGGCGTCGGCATCGTCCGCGGCGATCAGTTGCTGGCCAACGAGGTCGCAAGCTCCGTCGACCTCCATGCGCGTTTCGGGGGAGTGGTGCCGGAGATCGCCTCCCGGGCACACCTGTCGGCCTTCGTGCCCACCCTGCAGCGTGCCGTCGCCGCGGCCGACGTGGACCTGACCGAGGTCGACGCCATCGCCGTCACCGCGGGGCCCGGCCTGATGGGGGCGCTGCTGGTGGGGATCTCGGCCGCCAAGGCTCTCGCCGCGCACCTCGGTAAACCCCTGTACGGGGTGAACCACCTCGTCGGGCACATCGCCGTCGACCTCCTCGACCACGGTCCCCTCCCGATGCCCGCCCTGGCCCTGCTGGTCTCCGGAGGCCACACCTCCCTGCTGCACGTCCGCGACCTGGCCCGCGACATCGAGGAACTGGGCTCCACCATCGACGACGCCGCCGGTGAGGCCTACGACAAGGTGGCGCGACTGCTCGGCCTGCCCTATCCGGGCGGTCCCGCCATCGACCGCGCCGCGGTCGGCGGTGACCCCGCAGCCATCCGTTTTCCGCGTGGCCTCACGGCGCGCCACGACCTCGAGAAACACCGCTTCGACTTCTCCTTCTCCGGTTTGAAGACGGCGGTGGCGCGCTGGGTGGAGACCGCCCGGTTGGAGGGCCGGGAGGTTCCCGTGGGTGACGTGTGTGCCAGTTTCCAGGAGGCCGTTGCCGACGTGCTGGTGGCCAAGACCCTCGACGCTGCCCGGCATCTCGGGGTGGGGACGATTCTGCTCGGCGGGGGAGTGGCCGCCAATTCGCGGCTGCGCGGACTGCTGGAGGAAAGTGCTGCCGAGGAGGGTGTCGCGGTGCGGCGCCCGAGACCGGGGCTGTGCACCGACAACGGGGCGATGATCGCCGCCGTCGGGTTGACGGCCGTGCGCGCGGGACTGTCCCCGTCATCACTGGACTTTTCCGCGCTGACTGGGCTGCCCGTCAATCGGATCGTGGTCTGACGGGAACTCCCACGTATCAGATAGGTAACAATCCGTCTCACAACTGTCCCCCGGGGTGTTCAGCGAGTTCGGCTACTACTAAGGTCCGATGCCACCTGATCCCATGGTGGGACCAGGTGTCGGTTCACGACAAGGAGAAAACATGAAGTTCAGGGGAACCAAGGCGGCCCTGGCTGTGCTGGTGAGCGGAGCACTGTTGCTCAGCGGGTGCACCAGCGGCGAGGACCCCGAAGAAGACATCACTGGTCCCGGAGCAGCCGAGACCGTCGTCGGAGGCAGTGATCCCTGCATTCGGGACGTGGGTATCAAGGAAACCGCCGACGGCCAGGTGGTCTACAGCCCAGGGCCCGGCAACTGGAGCGGGTACAACAACGTCACCAATGCCACCTACTCCACCTACAACTCGGTGGTTGCCGACCAGATTTTCGGTAATTTCTGGTACTTCGGAACCGACGGCACAGTCTGCGAGGACAAGGATTTTGGCACCTCTGAGGTGGTGAGCCAGAATCCGCTCGAGGTGAAGTACACCATCGCCGACAACGCGAAGTGGTCCGACGGCACCCCGATCACCATCAACGACTACCTGCTGGACTGGGCGGCCCAGAACCCCGAGTTCCTCGTCCCGGGCCTGGCGAACGGGCAGAACAAGGACGCGGAAGCCGTCTTCAATCACGTCTCCACGACCTTCTCCGAGCATGTCCCCGAGGGGCCGCAGGGCGAGGCGGGCTCCAAGACGTTCACCATCAAGTTCAAGGGACAGTACCCGGACTACAAGGCGGTTTTGAGCCCCCCGCTTCCGGCGCATGTCGTGGCCAAGCAGTCCGGGTTGGAACCGGATGCCTTGGCAACGGCCATCCTGAACCGTGACGCGGAAACCGTGAAGACGGCTGCCAAGTTCTGGAACGAGGGATGGATCTTCCAGCCGGGCGAGCTTCCCGACGCATCCCTCATCCCGTCCTCGAGCCGCTACCAGCTGAAGCAGGGTGGCTGGAAGGACACCACCCTCACCCTCGAGGCGAACCCGAACTACTGGGGCGCTCCGGCCGGAACGAAGAACCTGGTGTTCTCCTACGTGGTTGAAAACCAGATGTCACAGTCGCTGCAGAACGGCGACCTGGACGTGATCCGCTCGCAGGCCACGACCGATACCTTCAAGCGGTTGCAGGGAATTGGTTCTTCCATCCAGATGGCCACCACATCAGAGATGACATGGGAGCACCTGGACTTCAACTTCCGTGACAGCAACGTCTTCTCTGATGCCCAGGGCGGCAAGAAACTGCGTGAGGCCTTCGCGTACTGCGTGCCGCGCCAGACCATCCTCGACCGGCTCATCAAGCCGATCAAGGAGGACACGCAGCTGCTGAATGCCCGCGAGGTCATGCCCTTCCAGCAGAACTACCAGGAGGTCACCTCCAAGTCCTACGACGGTCGCTATGACAAGGTCGACATCGAGAAGGCCAAACAGCTGGTCGCGGAGAGCGGCGTCCAGACCCCGGTCAAGGTCCGCATCGGTTACAAGGCGGGCAACCAGCGGCGCACGGAGACCGTCGCGGCCATCCAGTCCTTCTGCAAGGACGCCGGTTTCGAAGTGGTGGACGCAGCAGCCCAGGACTTCTTCGAAAACGCGATCGTCAAGGGTGACTACGAGGTGGCGCTGTACGCCTGGACCGGTTCCGGCCTCATCGCCACTGGTCAGAACATCCAGGCGACCGGCAAGCCCCAGAACTACGGCCAGTACTCCAATGCCACAGTCGATCAGGCCTGGGACAAGCTGGTCAACACCCTCGACCCCAAGGAGCAGGTGGAGCAGACCACGGTCATCGAGAAAGAGCTGTGGGACACGCTGTTCAACATTCCGCTCTACTCGCATCCCGCGGTGGTGGCGTGGAACTCCAAGGTGCGCAACGTGAGGGTCACTGCGGCCCAGTCCACGGTTTCCTGGAACGCCTACCAGTGGCAGATGCGTTGAGGCAGGACTGATCCTGCCGAGGCGACCGAGGGGGGTGGATGGCCGTTGTCATCCACCCCCCTCGGTCATTGAAGAGGGACTGTGCGTCCCAAAGCCTGGACCAGGACTGGCGCAGGATTACCTTCAAGTGCTCTATTATCTGGCGCTATGGGTCAGCCAGGCGTTGGCCCGGCAGCCTCCTGAAAAGGAACTCTCGTGATCAAGTACATTGCCAAACGCTTGGGAATCTCGTTGCTGGTTCTCCTGCTGGGCTCCTTGCTGATGTTCGTCCTGGCGATCAACGCCGGTGACCCACTGGCGGATCTGCGTGAATCGAACTCGCCCAACAGGGACAACCTGATTCGTCAGCGCACCCTCCTCCTGGGGCTGGACAAGCCTTGGTACGAGCGTTACCTGAACTGGCTCGGAGGAGCTACCAAATGCCTGTACGGGCAGTGCGACCTGGGCACCGCGTCGAACGGTCAATCCGTCAACGCCCTGATCGCCTCGGCGGCCGGGGTCTCGATCCGGTTGGTGATCCTGGCGACCTGCCTTGCCATCGTCACTGGTGTCATCCTGGGCATCCTCACCGCCATCCGGCAGTACAGCGGATTCGACTACGCCATCACGATGATGGCCTTCGTGTTCTTTTCCCTCCCGGTGTTCTGGTTCGCGGTGCTGCTGAAGCAGTACGCGGCCATCGAGTTCAACAACTGGATAGAGAAGGCCCGTTTCACGCCGTTGACCATAGTAGTGACAGCCTTGGTGCTCGCTTTCATCGTCGCGGCGATCGTCGGCGGTCCGTGGAAACGACGTTTGATCACCTTCGGTGCGCTGGCTGTGAGCTTCGCCGGGATCATGGCCTACTTCGACGCGGTGCGCTGGTTTCGTCGCCCCGCGGTCGGCATCCCGGTCTACATCCTGTTGGTGATCGGCATCGGGGCGTTGATGATCGTGCTGACCAGCGGTTTTGAGAACAAGAAGGTGCGCAACTCGGTGGGAGCCACCGCCCTGGTGAGCATCGTCGGCTATTCCGTGCTGCGTGGGGTCCTGATGAAGACCCCCTCCATTCCGCTGCTGCTCGGCCTGCTGGCGGTCGCCATCGGGGTCGGGATCGTGGCGGGTCAACTGTTGGGAGGTTTCTCCAAGCGCCAGGCCAGTTTCGCCTCGGCGATCACGGGGCTGCTCGCATCCCTGGCGGCGTTGATTGATCTGCTGCTCAGCAACTGGGCGGCCTACCTGGCCAAGGTGAGTCGCCCGATCTCGACCATCGGGGCGTCCACGCCGAACCTGGAAACCACGTGGTGGGGTGAGACGATCGACGGCCTCACCCACCTGCTGCTGCCCACCATCGCCCTGACCCTGATATCGATCGCCTCCTACACCCGTTACACGCGGGCCTCGATGCTGGAGGTCCTGAACCAGGACTACATCCGCACCGCGCGTTCCAAGGGCGTTTCCGAACGCAAGGTCATCACCCGGCACGCGCTGCGCAATGCCCTGATCCCGCTCGCCACCATCGTGGCCTTCGACTTCGCCAACCTCATCGGCGGCGCCGTCATCACGGAGGCGGTCTTCGCCTGGCAGGGCATGGGCACCCTGTTCAAGGAGGGCCTACAGGCAGCCGATCCGATGCGGGTGATGGGCTTCTTCCTGGTCACCGGAACGGCCGCCGTGGTGATGAACATGCTGGCCGACCTCGCCTATGCCTTCCTCGACCCGAGGATCTCCCGATGAGCGCCAAAGAATCCGAGGAAACAATGTCAGATCAGACCACATCCGAGCAGACCACCCCGGAGCAGAACGCCCCGGAACCGGCCAACTACGACCTCGACGAGGACCTCGACAAAGCGGGCGGTAAGTCCTATTCGCAGGGCTCGCTGGTGTGGCGCCGCTTCCTGCACCACAAGGGAGCGATGGTCGCCAGCGCCATCCTGATCCTGGTGATCCTGCTGGCCTTCACCTCCATGGGCGTGGGTTCCCTGCCGGGATGGTGGCCGAAGAACCACGTCGACCTCTACGCCTTCCCCCAGGGCAGCCCCAACGGAGAACCCACCCTGCGGTTCTGGCCGTTCACCCTGGGCGAGCATCCTTTCGGGCAGAACACCATCGGCAAGGACTACTTTGCCCTGGTGATGCAGGGCACCCAGAAATCCGTGATCATCGCCTTCATGGTCGGTCTGATCGCCACCGTGATCGGAACCTTCATCGGCGGTGCGGCCGGTTACTTCCGGGGACGTGTCGAATCGATTCTGATGCGGGCCACCGATCTTGTGATCATCATCCCGCTGCTCGTGCTGGCAGCGGTGCTGGGGCGCATGGTCGACGGCTCGAACATCTACGTCCTGGCCTGCGTGCTGGGTGTCGTGGTGTGGACCGGCATGGCGCGCTTGGTGCGCGGTGAGGTGCTCTCGTTGCGGGAACGCGAGTTCGTGCACGCCGCCAGGGCCATCGGTACCTCCGACTGGCGCATCATCTTCCGCCACATCCTCCCCAACTGCATCGGCACCATCGTGGTGAACTCGACGCTGTTGATCGCCTCTGCGATTCTGCTGGAGACGGCGCTGTCCTACCTGGGCTTCGGCGTGCGTGCCCCGGAATCGTCGTTGGGTCTGTTGATCTCCCAGAACCAGGAAGCCATGGACACCCGGCCCTGGCTGTTCTGGTGGCCGGGCCTGTTCATTCTGGTCATCGCGCTGTGCGTCAATTTCATCGGCGACGGCCTGCGCGATGCCTTCGACCCGCGGCAGCGGATGGATTGAGGGGAAGGAAACAAATGAGCACTGAAGTGAACGAGACAACCCCTCCCACCCAGGAAACCGAATCGGTGCTCCAGTTCCAGGAACTGGACGTCAACTTCCGCACCGAGTTCGGGCGGGTTCACGCGGTCAAGGGCGTCACCTTGGCGGTCAGGCCCGGCGAGGTGGTTGCCTTGGTGGGTGAGTCCGGTTCCGGCAAGTCGGTCACCGCGACCACGGCCCTCGGGCTGCTGCCGAAGACCGCCCGTATCACGGGAGAAACGATGGTGGCCGACAAGGCCGTCTCGAAACTCAGCCCGCGGCAGCTGCGTGGCCTGCGCGGCAACCGTGTGGCCATGGTCTTCCAGGAACCGATGACCGCCCTCAACCCGGTCATCAAGATCGGTGAACAACTCACCGAGGCGATGGAGGTACACAACGTCGCACATGGTGAAGTGGCATGGCAGAAGGCGATCGACCTGCTGAATGCCGTTGGCATTCCGAATGCTGAGAGGCGCGTCAAGCAGTACCCCCATGAGTTGTCGGGCGGTATGCGACAACGCGTGGTGATCGCCATGGCGCTGGCCTGCGATCCCGAGGTGATCATCGCCGATGAGCCCACCACGGCCCTCGACGTGACCGTACAGGCCGACATCCTGGACCTGCTGAGGTCGCTGAAGGAGAAACTGAACACTGGAATCCTGCTCATCACCCACAACATGGGTGTGGTGGCGGACATGGCCGACCAGGTCGCGGTGATGTTCAAGGGCAACATCGTGGAACGCGGTACGGCGGAGGAGGTTCTTCTCAAACCGCAGCACCCGTACACCAAGAAACTGCTGAACGCTGTTCCCCATTTGGGGTCCGGGCATGGTCAGTTCGGCGCTTCCCCCCACGAGGTGCCGGAGGATGCTGAATCGGCGCTCGAGGTCAACGACTTGGTGGTGGAGTACAAACGCGCCGGGAAAAGACCGTTCCGCGCAGTCGACGGCGTCACCTTTGACGTGAAACGCGGTGAGATCGTCGGTTTGGTGGGGGAGTCGGGTTCCGGGAAATCCACCATCGGTAGGGCGCTGCTGGGGCTGATCCCGTCGGCCGGGGGCAATGTGAAGGTGCTCGGCCAGGAACTGGTCCGGGGGACCGCGAAGAAGGGCTCACGGGGTCGAAGCCTGAAAGAGCTGCGACGCCGCATCGGGGTGATCTTCCAGGACCCGGCTGCCTCCCTCAATCCACGGCTTCCCATTGGTGATGTGATTTCCGAGCCCCTGGAGGTGCACAGGATCGGGAGCAGGATGTTGCGGCTGAAGCGAGTCTACGAGTTGCTGGATGCCGTCGAGCTCCCCAGGAGCGCCTTCAACCGCTATCCGCACGAACTCTCCGGCGGCCAGCGGCAGCGCGTTTCGATCGCCCGGGCACTCTCGCTGAGCCCGGACCTGCTGGTCGCCGACGAACCCACCTCTGCCCTCGATGTCTCGGTGCAGGCCCAGGTGCTGGGAATGCTGACCGACCTGCAGCGCGACTTCGGATTTGCGTGCCTGTTCATCAGCCACGACCTGGCCGTCATCGACTCCCTCGCCCACCGGGTCGTCGTGATGCAGTACGGCAAGATCGTCGAGAAGGGTGACCGGCAGCAGGTGCTGCTCGAACCGCAGGAGGAGTACACCAAGCGTCTCCTGGCAGCCGCGCCCGTCCCGAATCCCATCGAGCAGCGCAAGCGGCGTGAGGAACGTCACCGCCTCCTGGAGGCACTGGGCGACGAGGTCGTGGAAATCGACACCCGCGAACTGGACTAGTAGGGGTTCCCCGGGCCGGTTGGGTCGGGGAAACCTTCATTTCCCCGACCCCATCAGTTTGTCGATGGCTCTGCGGTCCTTCTTCGTCGGACGGCCGGTACCCCGGTCGCGTTTGGCCACCGGGGCGTTGAGGAATTCGGGGCGTTCGGGGGAGTGATCCACATAGGCCTTCCGTGCGATAGGGGCACCTACCCGTTTGTTCAGCAACTCCACCACCTCGAACTCTCGCATCCAGCCGGGTTCCTTCACGGTGACGCGATCCCCGGGGCTGACCGGGTGGGCGGCTTTCACGGGGCCTCCGTTGAGCCGGACGTGCCCTCCGGAGACGGCCTTCGTCGCCAGCGAACGGGTCTTGAAAAGCCGGACGCTCCACAACCACACGTCGATTCGGGTCATGCGGAGATTCTAGGAGGCTCGCGGATGAGCACCGACCGGTAGGTTTTCCGCGAACCGGGTGATTTCAACACAGCCGGCTCGCTGACGCTCGCAGACCGGCTCAACCACCGGGTGGGGAACCTTTAGGCTGCTTTCGTGGACATCCTGAGCGACGACGGCACCCTGGCTCTGGAAATGGCGGCCGCGGAGGCCGATCCGGATTCGCTTGGTGCCGCCGAGCGGATGCGACGGCGTTTCCCGCCGGAGCTGGCCGCCGCCGCCCTGACCCAGGTGGCCCTGAGGCGACGGGCCCGGATGAAACTGCCGATGGCGGACCGGATGTTCCTCACCCCCGACGGGCTGGAACAGGCGACCCGCTGGAGGGTGGCCCAATGGCGAGCCGCGCGGTTCGTCGCCGCCGGGGTCACCGCGGTGTGGGACCTGGGATGCGGGATCGGGGTCGACGCGATGGCCTTTGCGGAGGCGGGTCTCCGCGTTCACGCCATCGAGTCGGACCCCGCGACCGCGGCCCTCGCGCGGGCCAACTTGGCCCTCGTCGGGGGCGGGGATGTGGCTGTGGGGCGCGCGGAGGACGTGCAGGTTCCCGAAGGCTGCGGGATCTTCCTCGACCCGGCTCGCCGCACCACCCGGGGCCGGACCTGGGACGTCGACGACCTCACTCCGCCCTGGTCCCTGGTGGAGAACCACTTGCGAGGGGAACGGGTGGTTTTCGCCAAACTCGGCCCCGGGCTGCCGAAACAACTCATCCCGGAAGACGCCGGCGCGGCCTGGGTGTCGGTGGGGGGCGACGTGGTCGAGCTGATGCTGAGCAACACCTCGGATCCCGGGCCCCGGGCGGTCGTGTTCCCTCGGGGAGAGCCCGAACCCCACGTCCTGACCGGGGGCGCCGCCCCGCTCCCCGTCGCCCCGCCCGGCAGGTTCATCCACGAACCCGACAATGCGGTCATCCGCGCCGGCCTCGTGGCCGACTCCGCGCCCGGCGGCTGGCTGCTGGCCCCCGGGGTGGCCTACGTCTCCTCCGATGCTCCGATCGGCGGCCCCTTCGTCACCTCCTACCGGGTGCTCGAGGTGCTCGACCACGACGTCACCACCCTCAGGGGTTGGGTCAGACAGCACCGGATCGGGAGACTGGAAATCAAGCGGCGTGCCATCGACGTCGATCCTGCCGTTCTGCGGAAGCAACTGAAGCCGAAGGGTGAAGGGGCCACGACCCTGCTGCTGGCCCGGACCGTCGCCGGGGCCAGGGCCTTCGTGGTCGAACGGATGAACTGACCTGTTGTTCGAGACGAGGCGGTCCCGCTGTGAGTCTTTCGGGTCCGACATTTTCTTGGCACTCGGCTTGATTGAGTGCTAACCGGGGGTATAGCCTTTTTCTGGCACTCGGTAGGCCCGGGTGCCAACCCGGGTGGCACCCGCGACGACGCCCGGACCGGACACCGAACTGAATCCGGCTCTCGCCGGACAACTACAGAAAGGGGTTTGTCGTGGCAACCACGATCAAGCCGCTCGAGGACCGCGTCCTCGTCCAGCCGCTCGAGGCCGAGCAGACCACCGCTTCCGGGCTGGTCATCCCTGACACCGCCAAGGAGAAGCCGCAGGAGGGCCGCGTCGTTGCCACCGGTCCCGGCCGCATCGACGACAAGGGCAACCGCGTCCCGCTCGACGTCGCCGAGGGCGATGTCGTCATCTTCAGCAAGTACGGAGGTACCGAGGTCAAGTACGACGGCGCCGAGTACCTGCTGCTCAACGCCCGCGACATTCTCGCCGTCGTCTCCCGCTGAATCGAGGCGTGATCCATGGCAAAAATTCTGCAGTTCGACGAGGAGGCGCGGCGTTCGCTTGAGCGCGGCGTCGACACTCTCGCCAACACCGTCAAGGTGACCCTCGGGCCCAAGGGTCGCTATGTCGTGCTCGACAAGAAGTGGGGCGCCCCCACCATCACCAACGACGGCGTGACCGTCGCCAAGGAGGTCGAGCTCGAGGATCCCTACGAGGATCTCGGCGCCCAGCTCGCCAAGGAGGTCGCCACCAAGACCAACGACGTCGCCGGCGACGGCACCACCACCGCCACCGTGCTGGCCCAGGCGCTGGTCCACGAGGGCCTGCGCGCCGTGGCCTCCGGGTCGAACCCCGTCGGGTTGAAGCGTGGCATCGACAAGGCCGTTGAGGCCGTCGTCGAGCGGCTCCACGAGAACTCCCGTTCCGTCGACACCACTGCTGACATGGCCAACGTCGCCACCATCTCCTCGCGTGACGAGCAGATCGGTGAGCTGATCGCCGAGGCCTTCGACAAGGTGGGCAAGGACGGCGTCATCACCGTCGACGAGTCCCAGACCTTCGGCACCGAGCTGGAGTTCACCGAGGGCATGCAGTTCGACAAGGGCTACCTGTCGCCGTACTTCGTCACGGACGCCGACCGCATGGAGGCCGTCCTGGAGGATCCCTACATCCTCATCAACTCCGGCAAAATCTCCTCCATGAACGACCTGCTCCCGCTGCTGGAGAAGGTCATCGCCGCCAAGGGCACCCTGTTCGTGGTGGCGGAGGACGTCGACGGCGAGGCCCTGTCCACGCTGGTGGTCAACAAGATCCGCGGCACCTTCACCTCCGTGGCCGTCAAGGCCCCCGGCTTCGGTGACCGCCGCAAGGCCATGCTCGAGGACATCGCCATCCTCACCGGCGGCCAGGCCGTCGCCCCCGAGGTGGGTCTCAAACTGGACCAGGTCGGCCTCGAGGTGCTCGGCCGCGCCCGCCGCATCGTCGTCACCAAGGACAACACCACCATCGTCGACGGCGCTGGCGAGCAGTCCGAGGTCGCGGGCCGCGTCGCCCAGCTGCGCGCCGAGATCGAACGCACCGACTCCGACTGGGATCGCGAGAAGCTCCAGGAGCGCGTCGCGAAGCTGGCCGGTGGCGTGTGCGTCATCAAGGTCGGTGCCGCCACCGAGGTGGAGCTGAAGGAGAAGAAGCACCGCATCGAGGACGCCGTCTCGGCCACCCGCGCGGCCATCGAGGAGGGCATCGTCGCCGGTGGCGGCTCGGCCCTCATCCACGCCGCCAAGGTGCTCGACGGCGACCTGGGCCTGACCGGCGACGAGCGTGTCGGTGTGGCCATCGTCCGCAAGTCGGTGGTGGAGCCGCTGCGCTGGATCGCCGAGAACGGCGGCGAGGCGGGCTACGTCATCACCTCCAAGGTCGCCGACCTGGAGCCGGGACACGGCTACAACGCCCGCACCGGTGCCTACGAGAACCTCATCGAGGCCGGCGTCATCGACCCGGTGAAGGTCACCCGTTCTGCGTTGGCCAACGCCGCCTCCATCGCCTCCCTGCTGCTCACCACCGAAACCCTCGTGGTGGAGAAGAAGGAAGACGAAGAGGACAAGTGAGCTGACTCACACGAGGAGCCCCGGGACCACACGGTTCCGGGGCTCTTCATCATGCGTAGGAACTGAGGTGGCAACCCTGGAACGGGTGGGGTGATGACATCCGGGAAATCCCGTCGGCCATTCGGACGGCTTTGTGGCCTCGGGAAGTGCTCATAGGTTGGCGGTGACTCATCGATGTGCACCCTCATCGCAGGTCGGCAACATTTCTCTTTCTTCAACTGAACGGAGCATAGAATGTCCATCAGTCGTCGTGCCGTCCTCGCAACGGCCGCCGCAGCCCTTCCCGCAGTGACACTCCTGGGGAGTATCCACGACGCCGTCGCCGCCCCGGGAACGACCTACTACATTGCCGAGGATGGCGATGACCAGGCCGTCGGGACCTCCGAGAGTGCACCCTGGCAGTCCGTCAACAAGGTCGTCGCGGCCATCAACGCCGGGCAGATCGTCCGGGGGGACACCATCCTGTTCAAGCGTGGCCAGACCTTCTACGGGCAATTCACCGACCTGTCGGGTCTGCAGGGTGAAGGCCGGATCACCTTCGGTGCCTACGGGAGCGGGGAGAAACCCAGGATCACGGGATACAAGGTCCTCAACAAGCCCGAGGCCTGGAAGAACATCGGCGGTAACCAGTGGCAGATCGAGCTGGTCGAGGGAAACTACACCGGCAACACCCTGACGGGCAACGCGAACGTCGGATTCCTTCTTCTCGACAGCGCATTCCACGGGAAGAGGAAATTCCCTGACGAAGCGCGGCTGGAAAGCGACCTGGAATTCTACTCGGTCAATCGGGATGATGCTGAAAGGGTCAAGACGCTCACCGTTTACAGCGAGAAGAACCCCTCCACCCGTGGTGACCTGCGTGTCGCAGTGGACGGTGTAATTTTCCAGGCCGTTTCAAACATGACCATCCAGGACCTCGACCTCATCGGTTGCGGCGGGCACGGCATTCAGGTCCGCGACGTCAGTGGCGTGGATGTGCTTCGCAATCGTATCCGCCACATCGGGGGCAGCCACCTCGTCGATAAAGCCAAGAGTTCGATCAAACACTGGCGCTACGGCAATGGCGTCGAGGTGTATCTCGGTGGCAGCGACGTGCTGGTGGATGGCAACATCATCCACGATGTCTACGATGTGGCGACCACCATCCAGGGACATCAGGTTCTGAAACCCACTCAGAAGGAACCAGTCATTCGCGTCGGCAGCAGCAATGTGCACTTCAAGGGGAACTACATCACCCGCTGCAGCCAGTCCTTCGAGGCCTGGGTGGAGGGTCCCGAGGACAAGAGCCAGGCAGACACCACCAGCGCCAAAGCCGGGATTCGCAATTGCTCCTTCACCGACAACTACTGCGAGGACACCGGCATTGGCAGTTGGGGTCAGGAGGTGCGCCCCAACCCGGAGGAAGGAGGCGTACACCTGCTGTTCTACGCCGAGGACCTGCCCATCGAACTGTCCATCACCGGCAACCAGTTCATCAAAGCGAAGAACGCCTACATGTACCGCTCTTCGGAGCACAGGTCCCCGATCTCGATCGACCGGAACGTGATTCAGCTCGCCGCGGGCCAGAAGCTCCAGCAGCAGCGTTCCGAGACCATCGAGCAGCACGCGGCATGGTCGCAGGCCACCGGATTCGACGCGAACAGCACCTTCACCGTCGCCGGTTGACCTGTTCCCCGGAATCGGCTCCTGGGCGGGACGCGATCGCCAGCGCCAGCTCGCAGAACATCGCGTTCGCCCAGGAGAACCAGGGGCGGGTGAAGCGATACGGGCTCGCCGCCTCGTGCTGTTGTTCGGTCTCGGTGATGGTGAGGATGACGTCGAGGGCGTCGTGGAAATCGACATTCAGCCACTCACGGCAGCCGAGCCCGTCCAGGCGGAGCGCCAGGTCGAGAGGGAAGGTCAGCGAGTCGAGCTCCCACCTGCGTTCCCACACCCACGGCCCCTGCCTCGGTCGGTCGTCATCCCAGCGGTTTCCGTTCGGTCGCCGATTGAAGGCGTTGGCATAGGGATCGACCAGGATCATCCGCCAGTGGCGCCGGAGCAGACCAGCGGCCACCTCGGCCAGTTCCGGGTGGCGCGGGGCGAGGCGAAGCAACGGGGACAGCTGCAGACAGGAATCCCGCAACCACATGGCGGGGATGTCGCCGGTGATCACCCAGGTCTCCTCGCCATCCTCGCCCAGATCGATCGTGGTGGTGGCGATGTTGGTCAGTAGCCGGGCGGTCATCTCGCCCGCGCGGTCGTCGCCTGCCGCACCCGATACCTGCTCTCGAACATCGGAGAGCAGCCACCCGGGCAACACCAGCGGACATTGTGTCGGCTCCCGATGGGTGCGCCCCAGGTCACCACTCGAAGGTCAAATTCCTCGTAGGACCCGCCGAGGGGATGTCGACGGCAAGCCCCACCTCGTGTTCCGGCTGCCATGAACCGCCGGTCACGCCCAGCAGCTCCAGCAGCAGCGGCGTCACCTCGTGGCTGTACAGGGCCTTGGGTAGCCCGTCCTCCAGGAGCCGGTCCGGCAGTTTCACCGGGGCGCCGAAGGAGTGCAGGATCAGGAACGAGCGCCGAACGTCGATCTCGTCCTCACCGTGCCCGCCTTCCGGGTTGTGCCCGTGGTCGGTGGTCACCACCACCAGCCACCGTTCCCCGAGTGCTTCGTGGCGTTCGGCCACGGCCTTGACGAGGGCGCGGACGTGCTCGTCCACCTCCCCGATGGCGCTGCGATACCCGGGGGAGGCCGCGCCGTGCCGGTGTCCGGCCTCGTCGACCCCCTCGAAGTAGACGAACGCCGCATCCGGGCCCTCGTGGTTGAGCACCTGGCAGGCGTGGCTGCGTACCTCGATGTCGGCGCTGATGCAGCCGCGGGTGAAGTCGTGGGGGACGAACAGCTTGTGCTGTCCGGTGCGCTGCTGGTCGATGCGGCGTTGGATCACAGGTCCGAAGCTCCCGAGCAGCGCTTCCCACGTGGCCGCGGCGTAGGTGCGGGCCCTCGGGTCGGCGAAGAATATCCGGGACAGCACGTCGGGGCATTCCGCCAGCCTGTGCCCGACGAACTCGTTCCGCCACACGTTGTTCTGCTCGTGGGTGGTGCCCGTCAGCAGGTTGGACCAGCCCGGCCCGGAGTCGGTGGGTGGGGTCATCCACACCGGCGCGATCACCCCGCCCGCGATGAGCCGGGCCAGCGTCGGCGCGGCGGGGGAGGTGATGTGTGGCATCTCGGGGCGATCCGCGGGTGCGGGTTCCGCGGCGAACCGCGGGTCGGCAGGGTGGTGGGGTTCGGCGAACGCCGGATTCCCTGGGACCACCGAGGGCACGGCGACGTCGATCCGTACCCCGTCCAGGCCGATCAGCAGCAGTTTCATGTTTCTCCTTCAGCGGGTGTGGTGCCTGGGATCAGGATCGTGAACGCGGTTGGGGCGATCGGGGCCCCGACGCGCTCCGGGATCACGGAGCCGAAGTGGTGCATGCCGGCCTCAGGACAGGTAACCGAGCTCCGGGAACTCCGCCCGGGCGCGTTCCAGCAGTTCCCGGGCCACACCCACACCGTCGATCAACGGGTGGTGGGCGAAGGCCGCGACGGCCAGATCCAGGCTGCCCTCCAGGGCGGCCCGGATGGCGCTGAAGACGGAAACGGAAACCTCCGCCGCCCAGAAGGGTCAGTTTCACGGGTGCAGCACCTCCGTCGCTGGTCTTCGTCGCGGGCAGCCACCACTTCCTGAACGACCTCACCGAGGACGCGGTCAAGATGCGAGGAGCCCGATCGGGTGTCGCGAGAATCGAGGATTTTCCCGGTAGGGTGTCGCCATGACCATGCCGCAGCCTGGAATCTTCGCCCAGGGAAACCCGGAGAACACATACCTGGAGCTCGATCTCGATCGCCCCGAGGCGCTGGAGGAAGCGCTTCGGGCGCTGCTCAGGATTCCGGCCGCCTACACGGAGGGCGGTACCAACATGGTCGTGGGGGTCAGGCCCGGCCTGTGGCGTGCCACCCGACCCGCGGACACACCGGAGGATGCTGCCGACTGGGACGATCCGATCCGTGGAACCGACGGTTTCGCGATGCCCGCCACTCCGCACGACCTGTGGGTGTGGCTCTCCGCTGGGGAACGCTCCATCCTGTTCGATCGGGCAACGGAACTGCGCGACGCCCTCGCCGGGATCGCCACCGTCGCCACGGAACTGGACGGGTGGCACTACAAGCAGTCGCGCGATCTGACGGGATTCATCGACGGCAGCGAGAATCCCTCGCTGATCGAGGCCCCCGCGGTGGCGTGCGTCGCCCCGGGCAGGCCCGGGGCGGGGGCGAGTATCCTGGTTTTTCAGCAGTGGCGGCACGAGAAGTCCTGGCTGAGCCTCAGCGAACACGACCAAGAACTCGTCATCGGCCGCACGAAACCCGACTCCGTCGAGCTTCCCGACGACATCAAACCGGTCTCCTCGCATGTTGCCCGGACCGTGGTTGACGTTGACGGCAACGAACTCGACATCTTCCGGCACAACGTCTCGTACGGCTGTACCGGGGAGCACGGTACGCTGTTCGTCGGTTTCAGCCAGGACCAGTGGCGGCAGTTCGAGATGCTGCGCCGCATGGCCGGTGTCGACGGGACCCGTGATGCGCTGACCCGTTTCACCACCCCGCTCAGCGGAGCGACCTATGTCATCCCATCGGTGCATGCCTTGGCGGACTACCTCCCGCAGGACGACGACTGAGCCCGCGTTCAGACGATGCGATGCATCCAGCCGTAGGGGTCGGGGCGCTGCCCGTACTGGATCTCGGTGAGCTGTCGGCGCAGGTCGAGCGTCGTGACACCCGGTTGCCCGTCCGCCACGGTGTGGGTGCCGTCGGGGTCGGTGAAGCTGGCCACGGGGGTGATGATGGCCGCGGTGCCGCAGGCGAAGACCTCGCGGATGCTGCCGTCGTCGATGCCCCGGTGGAGCTCCTCCTGCGGGAGGCGGCGTTCCTCGACGGTCAGACCCGCATCGGCCGCGAGACGCAGGACCGCGGAGCGGGTCACGCCCTCCAGGATCGAATCCGTGAGCGCGGGGGTGATCACGCGGCCGTCGGTGGTGACGGCGAACAGGTTCATGCCACCCAGTTCCTCGACGTAGCGGTGCTCCACCGCGTCGAGGAAGGCAACCTGGCTGCACCCGGCCGCCTCGGCCTCCTGTTGGGCCACCATCGAGGCGGCGTAGTTGCCGCCGCACTTGGCGAAGCCCGTTCCGCCGGGGGCGGCCCGGCTGAAGTCGCGGGAGACCCAGATCCTGACCGGTTGCACCCCGGAGCCGCCGAAGTAGGCTCCGGACGGGCTCGCGATGACCGCGTAGGTGACTGAGGTCGACGGCTTGACCGCCAGGAATGCCGAGTGGGCGAACATGAAGGGCCTCAGGTACAGGCTCTGCTCCGCCCCGCGCGGTACCCAGTCCCGGTCCACCTCCACGAGACGGTCGATGCCGGTCAGGAAGTCATCGACGCTGAGTTCGGGCAGCGCCAGGCGACGTGCCGAACGCTGGAACCGGGTGGCGTTGACGTCGGCGCGGAACCGCCAGATGGAACCGTCTTCGTGGGCGTAGGCCTTCAAACCCTCGAACGCCTCCTGGGCGTAGTGGAACACCGCCGAGGCCGGGTCGAGGGTGAACGGGGCGTAACCGACGATCCGGTGGTCGTGCCAGCCACGTTCCGGATCCCAGTCGATCAGGACCATGTGGTCGCTGAAGTTCGACCCGAACCCGGGGGAGGCGAGGATCGCCTCGCGTTCGGCCTGCGGCCTGCGGGTCGCGGTTTCCAGGCGGAAATCAGCCATTGTTGTCTCCTTCGGTGTTCAGGCGTAGCGGCCCATGCCGCCGGCGACGTCGATGCTGGCGCCCGTGATGTAACTCGCCCGGTCGCCTGCCAGGAAGGCCACGATTCCCGAGACCTCATCCGGTGTGCCGAAACGGGTGAGGGGGATCTCGTCGGCAGCCAGGTCAGCAAAGAACTCCTCCGCTGATTTCTCCGGTGCTCGTTTTGCGTGGATGTTCGCCCACTGCGGGGTCTTGACGCAGCCGATGTTCACGGCATTGACCAGGATTCCGTCGCCTGCCAGCTCCTGGGCCAGGGCCTTGGTCAGGTTGAGCCCGGCTGCGCGGTTCACCGTCGTGGAGAAGAACCGGAAATCGGGCATCCGGGCGTAGACCGACCCGATGTTGATCACCCTGGGCGCAGGGCTTTGCCGCAACCACGGCAAGGCGGCCTTCACGGCCCGGAACCAGGTGTGCACCTTGATGTTGAAATCGGCCAGCAGCGACTCGTCCGAGAGAGTTTCGAAGGAGCCCGGATGTGCTCCGCCGGCGTTGTTGACCAGGATGTCGATGCCTCCCATCGACTCCGCAGCCCACGTCACGAAGTCGTCCAGTTGTCCGGCATCACGCACGTCGACGACACGACCATCCGCGCTTTCGCCGAGCCTCCCAACAGCGGCCTCCACCTCACCGGCGTTGCGGGCACAGATCCGCACCACGACCCCTTCGGAGACGAGTTCTCGTGCGATGGCGAACCCGATGCCCTTGGAACCTCCGGTGACGATCGCTCGCCTGTCGTTCAGACCCAGATCCATGGGTGCCCTCCTTCCTGCTGAATCTAGGCGAAGACCTCGTCGATGGGCACCTGGAGCCCGATCGCGAGGCGGTTGGTCTTGTTGGCGGCCGCGACGATGGACTGCAGCTCGGCGATCTGCGCTTCGCTAGCGCCCTTGGCGCGGGCCGCGGCAGTGTGGGAGCGCACGCAATAGGTGCAGTTGTTGACGGTGGAGACCGCCACGTAGATCAGTTCCTTGATCACTGGATCCAGTTTCGTACCGGGGCCCATGAGTTCCTTGAGTTCCTGCCAGGTGCGCTCCAGATTCGCGGGATCGTTGGCCAGGGCCCGCCAGAAGTTGTTGATGAAATCGGTTTGGCGGGTGGCGCGGATGTCGTCGAAGACGGCCTTGACGCGCGGGCTGGCGGACTCGTCGTCGACGAGGGGGAGAGTGGGCGTGTATTCCATTGCGACCCTTTCAACTGCTCATTGTTTGGGGACGAAAGCGAACACGCGGGTGGGGAAACCGGTTCCGCCCGCGATTCGCGGCACCCCGACCACGATGACGCCGCCCGTGGCCGGGAGCTGTTCGAGGTTTATCAGGTTCTCCAGGTGCCACAGCCCTGAAGGGTGGGAGACGGTTTTGTGCACCGGGAAATCGGGTTTGTCGCCGGGATCGATGCCGAGGGTGTCGACACCCAGGCCGACGACCCCGCGATCCACGAGCATGCGGGCGGCCTCGACGCCGAAACCGGGGAATTTGAGGTCGGTGGTGCCCTCGGAACCGATGTAGCTGAGCGCGCTGGACTTCCGCCGGGCCCAACCGGAGAGCATCAGCACCGCGCTGCCGGCGGGAATGGTGCCGTGCTCCTTCTCGAAAGCAACCACGTCATCGGGTTCGACAACCGCGTTCGGGTTGGCGGCCGCCTTCCCGGAGATGTCGATGACGACGGCTGGTACCACGAGGTCATCGATAGAGATGCTTGCGGTGTCGGCGCCTCCTGGCACGAAGTGCTCGGGTGCGTCGAAATGCGTTCCCGCGTGCTCGAAGGTGGTGAAGACACGGGCGTGATAGCCGTGTGAGTCGTGGGTGACCGCTTCGACGATTCCCAGGGGTGGGGCCCCGGGCCACAGGATGGTCTCGACTCCGAGGACGTCGGTCAGGTCGACGAGCCGGAAACCACCGCTCAGGATGGCGAATGCGGCGTCACGGGCGGCGATCACGGTGCTGGTTCTCTGGGCCATCCGGCCTCCTCATGTTCTGGACGTGGTTGTTCCGTCGCTTCCCCCGCGGGGAGCTTACACCTGGTTGTTTTCGGGCGGATGATAAATGTCCATGCGCGGGATTCAGGGATGCGACCTCTAGACTTTCCGATCGTGGTGTGGGATCTGGAGATGCTGGCCCGATGGGGGATATCGGTGGCCGGAGTGGTGGCCTTCGCGGCTTCCGGGGCCCTCGAGGCGAAACGCCGGGACCTGGACGGCGTGGGTGTCATTACACTCGCGTGCTGCACCGCCGTGGGTGGTGGGGTGATCCGCGACCTCCTGATCGGCGCCGTTCCCGTGGCGGCCCTGGTGGATCTCTGGATGATGGGTCTGTCGGTGCTGACGGCGGTGGTTGTGATGCTGCTCGTGCAAACCGGGAGGCGGCTGCGGATACCGCTGTTGTTGTGCGATGCGGTGGGGCTCGGGTTGTTCACCGTTGACGGGGCGCTGAAGGGACTGTCCTTCGGGTTGCATCCCGCTGCGGCCACGCTGACCGGGGTGGTCACCGGAGTGGGCGGCGGCATCCTCCGAGACGTCCTGGCCAGCGAGGTGCCGCTCGTCTTCCGTCGCCGTTCCCCCTTCTACGTCGTGGCGGCCCTGCTTGGTAGCGGGTTGATCGTCTGGCTCGCCACCGTGGGCTGGGCCAGTGGGATCGGGATGTTCGGCACCGCGGCGCTGATCTTCCTCATCCGAATGGCGGGGCTCCGCTATGGCTGG
Source organism: uncultured Propionibacteriaceae bacterium (assembly GCA_938012815.1). GTDB lineage: Bacteria > Actinomycetota > Actinomycetes > Propionibacteriales > Propionibacteriaceae > Arachnia. The sequence goes on along the minus strand of CALLVV010000042.1, from coordinate 15,388 downwards.
CACATACCGAACGGGAGAAGCCGGGGCAGGGCGTAGCGGGTGCGTGGAACCCCTGGTGATCCGCCCGTCCCGCGGGGCGCGCGATAGACTCGCCGCCTGAGATCAATTGGGAGGAGCAACTTCGTGGCGAATCTGACCCCCTCCGGCGTACCGGCTCCCTTCGAGGCGCTGGGACTGACCTTCGACGACGTGCTGCTCCAACCCAACGAATCGGACGTCATCCCCTCGGAAGCGGCGACCGAAACCTGGTTCAGCCGCAACATCCGGTTGAACGTTCCCTTGTCCTCGGCGGCCATGGATACCGTCACGGAGACCCGCATGGCCATCGCCATGGCCCGCGAGGGGGGCATCGGGATCCTGCACCGCAACCTCTCCATCGACGACCAGGCGCACATGGTGGACCAGGTGAAACGCTCGGAGGCCGGGATGGTCACCCAGCCCGTGACCATCGCGCCCGGGGCGAGTCTTCATGAGGTGGACGAGGCCTGTGCCCAGTACCGTGTCTCCGGACTTCCCGTGGTGGACGACGACGGGATGCTGCTCGGGATCATCACCAACCGCGACCTGCGTTTCGAGGACGACGGCACCCGCCCCGTGAGTGAGGTCATGACGAAGATGCCCTTGGTCACCGCGCCCGTCGGCATCTCCAACGACGACGCCCTGGCGCTGCTGGCGAAGAACAAGATCGAGAAGCTGCCCATCGTCGACTCGTGGGGCAGGCTCAAGGGCCTGATCACCCTCAAGGATTTCGCCAAGGCCGACAAATACCCCAACGCCGCCAAGGACGACGCCGGCAGGCTCCGGGTGGGTGCGGCCGTCGGTTTCTTCGGCGATGCCTGGGAGCGGGCCATGGCCTTGGTGGAGCAGGGGGTGGACTGCGTCATCGTCGACACCGCCCACGGCCATTCCCGTGGCGTGGTCGACATGATCCGCCGCATCAAGGCCGACCCGGCCGCCGCCGGGGTGGACGTCATCGGCGGCAACGTCGCCACCTACACCGGGGCCCGGGCACTCGTCGAGGCAGGGGTCGATGGGGTGAAGGTAGGCGTTGGCCCGGGGTCGATCTGCACCACTCGCGTGGTTGCGGGGGTCGGGGTGCCGCAGGTCACCGCCATCCACGACGCGGCCCGCGCCGCCAGGCCCCACGGCGTGCCGATCATTGGGGATGGTGGCCTCCAGTACTCCGGTGACATCGCCAAGGCCATCGTCGCGGGAGCCAACTCGGTGATGCTTGGTTCGCTGCTGGCCGGTTGCGAGGAGAGCCCCGGCGACCTGGTGTTCATCAACGGCAAACAGTTCAAGACCTACCGGGGCATGGGCTCCCTGGGGGCGATGGCTGCACGCGGTCGCAAGGCCTCCTACTCGAAGGACCGCTACTTCCAGGGTGACGTCACCAGCGATGACAAGCTCATCCCTGAGGGCATCGAGGGACAGGTGGCCTACCGCGGTCCCTTGGCGGCGGTCGCCTATCAGCTGGTCGGTGGGCTCCGGCAGTCGATGTTCTACTCCGGTGCCCGCACGATCGATGAGCTGCAGGAACGCGGACGGTTCGTGCGAATCACCGCAGCGGGTCTGCGAGAATCACATCCGCACGACATCCAGCTCACCGCTGAGGCACCCAACTACTGGTCACGCTGACAGGAAAACGATGTACGAATTCGGTCGCTCCAAGAACGCCACCCGCGGGTACTCCTTCGACGATGTCGCCATCGCTCCCGCGCGGCGCACCCGCTCCGAGTCGGAGGTAGACCTCCGGTGGCGCATCGACGCCGTCACCTTCGATGCCCCCATTGTCGCCGCTCCCATGGACTCGGTGATGTCTCCCGCCACCGCCATCGAGATGGGACGCCTGGGCGGGTTGGGGGTGCTCAACCTGGAGGGCCTGTGGACCCGCTACGAGGACCCCTCCCCGGCCTATGAACAGCTCACCGAACCCGCCGACCAGGTGACCACCACCCGCCGTCTGCAGCAGCTCTACGCCGAGCCCATCAAAGCGGAACTGATCGAGGCCCGGCTGGCTGAGATCCGCGCTGCCGGAGTGCCGGTGGCGGGCGCGCTCTCGCCTGCCAGGACCCAGCAGTTCGCGGATGTCATCGAGCGGGCCGGGGTTGATTTCTTCGTGATCCGCGGCACGACGGTCTCCGCCGAGCACGTCGACGAGGCCGAGAACACCCTCAATCTGAAGGATTTCATCTACCGCTTCGACGTGCCGGTGCTGGTAGGGGGGTGCGCCACCTACCGGATGGCCCTGCACCTGATGCGTGCGGGTGCCGCCGGGGTGCTCGTCGGATTCGGCGGCGGCGCCACCCACACCACCGCTTCGGTGCTGGGCATCGAGGTGCCGATGGCCTCCGCCGTCGCCGATGTCGCGGAGGCGCGTCGCGACTACCTGGAGGAGTCTGGCGGGCGCTACGTGCACCTGATCGCCGACGGTGCGGTCGGGAGGTCCGGTGACATCGCCAAGGCCATCGCGTGTGGGGCCGACGCAGTGATGGTCGGCTCCCCGCTGGCGCGCGCCACCGAGGCCCCCGGCCGCGGCTGGCACTGGGGACCGGAGGCCTGGCACGCGACCCTGCCGCGTGGCGAGAGGGTGTTCTTCGAGCAGGTCGGTTCCCTGGCCGAGGTGGTCAATGGCCCCTCCCACCTGCCCGACGGAACCATGAACCTCGTTGGCGGGCTACGCAAGGCCATGGCCTTCACCGGCTACACCGACATCAAGTCCTTCCAGCGCATCGACGTGATGGTGCACTGATGAAAGCCGAGGACGCCCGCCGGGAGCTGCTGAGGCTGCGGGGCAGCATCGACAACATGGACTCCATGCTGGTGCACCTGCTGGCCGAGCGTTTCAAGATCACCCAGCAGGTGGGAAGGCTGAAGGCCGCCGCGGGCCTCCCCCCGGCCGACCCGGACCGCGAGGCGCAGCAGATCCAGCGGCTGCGCACCCTGGCCGTCGAATCCGAACTGGACCCGGAGTTCGCGGAGAAGTTCATCACCTTCATCGTCCGTGAGGTGGTGCGGCACCACGAACAGATCGCCGCGGAGGAAGCGGACGAGGGCTGAACTGACCTCCGGGTGGGGAAGAACCCCGGAAACGCGCGGCTGCGCAGCACTCAACGCCTATTTCGCTCCTTCGGGGGCGGTTTCAGGGCTTGAGTGCTGCGCAACCGGGTTTTTCCGGCCCAGCAACGAGATGGATCCCCGCGCCGTGGCCCGGATGGACCACTCGAAGCGCTCTCGAGGGCTCAGCGTTGCGATCGACTCGGCCCCGGCCCGGACCGTGGGTGCCTGTTCGGGCAGAGGGTTGGGCACGGTGTCGTCGTGGGACAGCGGATTGATCTCGGCCAGGGCGATCGCGTGTTCCGCGACCGTCGAGACCAGCAGGCTGGCCTGTGCCGGGGGGTAGCCGAAGCGCGAGGCGAAGGCCACCTGTTGTTCCTCCGCCAGCCTGATCGTGAAGTCGTGCCTGGGTGCGGCGAGTCTGGTCAGGTGGTGTCCGATGCCCGGGTTGGTGATCACGAAGTCGCGGAGAGCATGTGCCAGTTCGACCAGGGCATCCTCCGGATCCGCGGCCACCGGTTCGGGGAAGGCATGCCCGGCGACGATGCCCTCGGCGACCATGGCCCTCAGCCCGTCAAGATCCCCGACGATCCGGTAGATCGACATCTCACTGACACCGAGTTCCTTCGCCACCCCTCTGATCGACAGACACGGGAGGGTGATGCGTTTGCCCGCCTCGATGATGCGGTCAGTGGTGATGAGGCGAGGACGTCCGGGTGAGACCATGCCCCCAATTCTTGCGTCTTTCGGTGAGGTTGAGCGCCAGAGCCCCGGAGGAATCGTTTCGGAGGGTGTTGTGAGACACCTCTGGTCACTCGCCACACAATAAGTTAGTCTATCTAACATAAATGTTCCGCCAGCCGCTGACCGAATGGTTTGAAGCGGCCCTGAGCGAAGGTGTCGCCCAACATGTCCTTCCGGTTTCCTCTGCTGATCCGCCTGAGTGGTGTCCTGCTGGCCTTCTGCGCCCTCGCCGCCACATCGTGTTCGTCGGCGTCCAACGAGGCGCCCGGGTCTTCGTCGGCGTCCGAAACGGCGAGCTCTCTCCTCCCGGCCGCCGAGGGAAAGACCGAGTATCCGCTGACGCTGACCTCTCCCTACGGCGAGTCGGTCATCGACAAGCGGCCGACCCGTGTCGCCACCGTTGGCGCGAATGCCGTGGACACGGAACTCCTGCTGGCCATGGGAGGAGTCCCCGTGACCACCAATGGCCTCGGATTCAACAAGGCCCCGTGGCTGACCGAGGCCGCGGCGGGTCGCATCGAGCTGGTCTTCGAGACCGAGAGTTGGGACCAGTACCCGTACGAATCCATCGCCGCCGCCAAGCCCGACGTGATCGTGGTGTTCGGTTACGACCTGACCAACTCCTTCGCGAAACTCTCCGAGATCGCCCCGGTGGTCACCAGCGACAAGCCGTGGACCGGGTATTTCAGCAACCCCTGGCAGGACAACATTCGCATCCTCGGCAAGGCGCTCGACCTGTCCGGTGCGGCCGAAAAGGTGATCTCCGACTACGACTCCTACATCGCCGGCATCAAACAGGCCAACCCCGGATTCGAGGGCAAGAGCCTCAGCTACACGGTCTGGTTCGGGACCCAGCGAGGCCTCAGCTACCAGAGCCTTCCCGGTTCGATCATCACCGAGGTGTTCACGTCCATAGGTTTCACACAGGCCCAGAATGCCGGGTCCTTCTCGGAGACCCAGACCGTCAGTCCCGAACTGATGGGGTCGATCGACGCCGACGTGCTGATCGTCTCGGGCAGTGAGGGCGCCACCGCGGCGACGCCTGATGCGATTCCCGGTCTGACCGACTCCGCCGTCTTCCAGGGTCTCGAGGCGTGGAAGAACGGGCACACGGTCATCACCGAGAAGAAGTCTCCTGCAGGATGGGCGATGTCCACTGCCGGTCCGATGGGCACCAAGGTGGCGCTCGACATCCTGGTACCCAGGATCGCTGAGGTGATCGGATGATCCCGGACCCCTCCCGGGATCCGCTGACACCGCTGCGCAGAATCCATCATGATCCGCTCGTCCGTCCTGTACCGGGGTCCTGACGGGGCTCCCCGACGGCCGGTGACCGTGTTCGCCGGGCTGGTCGTGATTCTCCTGCTGTCGGTCCTGGCCAGCACGATGACGGGTGCCAGATTCCTCAGCCCCTCCGAGTGGTGGCGGGCGCTCGTCGTCCCCGGGGCCGACCCCGTCACCGCGATCGTGTGGGACATGCGGATCCCGCGCACGGCCGTCGGCCTGGTGGTCGGGGCCGCCTATGGCGTGGCGGGCGCCCTGATGCAGGCGCTGACCCGCAACCCCCTGGCAGATCCGGGAATCCTGGGCGTCAACTCCGGCGCCGGGCTCGCGGTGACGGTCGGCATCGGTCTGTTCGGCATCACGGGGGTGGACGGCTACCAGTGGTTCGCTTTCGTGGGTGCTGTCGGGGTCACGTCCCTGGTCCTGGTCCTGGGGGCCATGGGTCGGGGCCCCGGCGCGCAGGTTCAGCTGGTTCTCGGCGGGGTGGCCATGTCGGCCGTGCTGAGCGGGGTGAGCCAGTTCCTGTCTCTGCTGGATCCGGATACCTTCGCGGCGGTCCGTAACTGGGCGGTGGGGTCGATCGGACGCACCCGGATCGCAGAACTTCTCCCGGTTCTGCCTCCCATGGGTGTGGCCCTGACGCTTGCGTTCGCCCTGGGTCGTTCGCTGGATGCCATGGCCCTGGGCGATGACGTCGCAGCCGGGCTGGGCGTCCGGGCCGGGCGGACCCGGTGTCTGGCCGTGATCGCCATCACGCTCCTGGCTGGTCCCGCTACCGCCGTCACGGGTGGAATCGCCTTCGTCGGGCTGATGGTCCCGCACGTGGTGCGGTGGGGCGTCGGATCCGGCCAGCGGATGATCCTTGCCGGATCCCTGCTGCTGGGGCCGGCACTCGTGCTGGCGGCTGATGTGCTCGGCCGTGTGATCGCCATTCCCGGGGAGATCGAAACGGGAATCCTCACCGCCGTGATCGGTGCGCCCCTGCTGGTGCTGCTGGCACGCAGAGTGAGCACCACATGAGACAACGAGTCGTCTTCGCGCACCGGATGCTCCGCCTGAGCGGGGCCCGGTTCGGCATTCGTATCGCCCTGCGCCCGCTGCTCCTCCAAGGGCTTTTGGGTCTCCTGGCATTGGTTCTCGCAGGGGCCTGTCTCCTGGTCGGCGACTATCCCCTGACCCCGGAGCAGGTGCTCGACGTGTTCCTGGGCGGGCGATCTCTCGCCCGGGTGATCGTCCTCGAATGGCGTCTGCCCGCCGCGGTCTCTGCGGTGGTTTTCGGCGCCCTGCTGGGGATCGGGGGCGGAATCTTCCAGTCGCTGACCCGCAACCCCCTGGGATCGCCGGACATCATCGGTTTCGACGCCGGGGCGCACACCGCCGTCGTGGTGGGAATCCTGCTGTTCGGCGCCCGCGCGCAGGGAGCCATCGCCGTGGCCGCCGTGGCCGGGGGACTGCTGGCCGCCTTCGTGGTGCACCTGCTCTCGGGACGGACCACGACGGGGTTCCGCCTGATCGTGGTCGGCCTGGCCGTCTCCGCCGCGCTGGGTGCCGTCAACGCGTACCTGGTCACCCGCGCCCGCGTCGAGGACGCCATGCTGGTCGGGTTCTGGGGGGCTGGCTCCCTGACGCGCGTCGAGGCGGGGTCGCTTCCGATGTGGCTGGGGGCAGCGGCCGTGCTCCTCGTGTCCGCGGGTCTGCTGGCCCCGTCCCTCGGGCTCATCGAACTGGGTGACCAGACCGCTGGTGCGCTCGGGATCCCACTGGAACCCCGCAGGGCAATCCTCGTCGTCGTGGGGGTGGCGGCCTCCGCCGTCGTGACGGCTGCGGCCGGGCCCATCGGTTTCGTTGCCCTTGCGGCCCCTCAGGTCGCGAGACGGCTCATGAGGACCCCCGGGATATCCATCGCGGGGGCGGCGGCGACGGGAGCCGTGCTGCTGTCGGCCGCCCAGCTCTGCTCCGCGTTGGCCAGCAGCAGCAACCGTCCCGTGCCCGTGGGTCTGATCACGGTGTCTGTCGGCGGCCTGTACCTGATTTACCTCCTGGTACGTGAGGGAAGGAGATCCGCATGACACCCACCGGCCGGCTGCGGGCCGACGGGGCGAGGCTCGGCTACGGCAACCGCATCATCTCCAGCCGCCTGGACCTCACGATTCTCGATGCAGAATTCACCGCCGTGGTGGGGCCGAACGGCTGCGGCAAGTCGACGCTGCTGAAGGCGCTGGCCCGGCTCCTGAAACCAACTGCCGGGCGGGTGATCCTCGACGGCCGCGACATCCACGAACAGCCCACGAGACGGGTTGCCAGAAGAATCGGCATCCTGCCGCAGAGCTCGATGGTCCCCGACGGCATCACGGTCTCCGAGCTGGTGGCCCGGGGCAGGTTCCCCCACCAGGGCTTCGCCCGCCGGTGGACCCTGCGCGACGAGGAACTGGTCGCCCACGCCATGGACGAGGCGAACGTCACCGCCCTGGCGACCAGGCGGGTCGATGAGCTGTCGGGTGGGCAGCGACAACGGGCCTGGATCGCGATGGCGCTCGCCCAGGACACCCCCATACTGCTGCTCGACGAGCCCACCACCTTCCTCGACATCCGTCACCAGGTGGAGTTGATGGAACTCCTGGTGGACTTGAACCGGAGAGGCCGCTGCCTGGTGGCCGTGTTGCACGACCTCAACCAGGCAGCACGTTTCTCCACCCATCTGATAGCGATGCGGGCCGGCGAGATCGTCGCCCAGGGACCACCTGGTGAGGTGGTGACCCCTGGCCTCGTTGAAGAGGTCTTCGGACTGCCCTGCGTCGTGACCCCTGATCCCGTCACCGGATCCCCCCAGGTGACACCAATTGGGCGCACCGCGCCCCTGAACCACGAAGGACCGACATGACCCTCAGCACAGGAATCGCACTTTCCCCGATCTGGCTGCGCGGAGAAGCCTGGAGACGCGACGACAGCCGCGTCGAGGAGATGTTCTCCCTGACTCCCTACGCCGAGCTCGCGCGGAAAGCCGAGGCCGCTGCGCTCGACTTCCTCTTCTGCCCCGAAGCGGGCTATCTCAGACCGGATTCCGTCGGCGGTGCACCAGGATTCACCACCCTCGACTCGTTCACCCTCGTCACGGCCCTGGCGGCCATCACGACGAGAATCGGCCTGGTCCCGACCGTCCAGACGGCCTACGCGCACCCGTTCCCCGTCGCCCGGGCGCTGGCCTCCCTGCAGCAGATCAGCGGGGGACGTGCCGGCTGGAACGTGGTCACCGCCCTGGGGGGTGAGGAAAACTACGGACTGGACACACCCCCTGGATCCGAGGAGCGATACGCCCGGGCCTGCGAGTTCGTCGAAGTCGTGAACGCGCTCTGGGACTCGTTCCCCGCCGACGCATTCGTCGCGGACCGGGCCTCTGGGATTTTCTCCGATCCCGGGAAGGTGAAGGCCATCGACTTCGAGGGCGAACACTTCCGGGTGGCCGGACCGATGGCCCTCCCATCGCATCCCGCAGGGCGGCTGCCCGTCGTCCAGGCCGGGGCGTCGCCCGCCGGTATTGCTTTTGCGGGGGTCGTGGCCGATGTCGTGTTCGGGGCAGTCCCTGACCTGGAGGACGCAATGGCGCAACGGACCGCTCTGCGTGATGCTGCTGTCGCGGCGGGTCGTGACGCCGACGATGTCCGGTTCCTGCCCGGGCTCAACATGGTGTTGGCAGACAGCCGCGAGGAGGCCCATGCGGTGGCCGAGTCCAGTGGGGTGGATGCAACCCTGCACTGGACCGTCATCGGTACCCCGGAGGACGCGGCCGATGCGGTCGAGGCCCGGGCGGAGGCGGGGGCGATCGACGGTTTCATCGCACTGCCCGGCGGGTCGCGGAACTCCGTCGACCTGTTCCTGGATCAGATGGTGCAGATACTCGGGCGACGCGGACTGTGCCGGGACGGATACCAGGGGAACACGCTTCGTGAACACCTGGGAATGAAGGGCTGAAGGCCCGCACGGACTGGTTGGAGGCGGGGCGTGGCGAAGGCTCACGGGCCCAATCCCCGTAGGATCGCCGGATGCGTTGTTTCATCGCCGTGGCACCTCCCGTCGATGTCGTTGCCGACATCGACCGCTTCCTGGAACCGCGCCGCACCGCCACCGAGAAATCGCCGTGGCGCTGGAGCCGACCTACGACCTACCACCTCACGCTGGCCTTCATGGCCGACCACCCCGGTCACCGAGTCGAGGAACTGATCCAGGCGCTCGACGAATGGGCCGGGCGTCATGCCCCGCTGGCGATGAGCATCGCAGGCGCAGGCGGATTCCGTGGCCCGGAGCGCGCCAAGGTGCTGTACCTCGGCGTTCCGGGGGTCGCGGCGGTACAGCTGGGGGAGTGGTCCAGGCAGCTGCGAGCCCTCGTCACCCACCACGGCGGCAGCCCCGACGGGACGGGTTTCAGGGCCCACGTCACCATCGCCAGGGCCCAGCGCGCCCAGAAAGCAGGGCGTCTCCTCCAGGCCCTCGACACCTACGCGTCCCGGGAGTTCGTCGTCGACGAGGTCGTCCTGGTGGAATCCCGCCTGGCAAACCGGACCCACGAGGTGCTGCACCGCGCGATCCTGCGCGGGTGAGCCGCGACACGCCGAATCTGTACATCCGTACATGTACGCATGTACATTAGCGCCATGGCGAAACGGACGAGGGACCCGGAGGGGCGCAGGAGGAAGATCCTGCAGGCCGCCGGGGAGCTGATCAAGGAGATCGGGATCAGCGCCGTCACCCACCGGAAGGTGGCCGAACGCGCCAGGGTGCCGCTCGGGTCGACCACCCAGTACTTCAAGTCCCTCACCGACATGCTGGCGGAGGCGCTCACGGGGCTGGAGGAGGAACGCGAGGAGAAACTGGCCGAGTTCACCTCCGAACCCAACGAGGTCGATGACCCCGTTGGCTTGGTCGCGGACATGGTGATGGAATCCCTGGCGGATCTGAAACGGACCCGCAACGAGATGTCCTTCGCCCTGCTCTACACGACTCACCCGAAGCTTCGGCGTTTCATCGTCCCCGGCGACGCGGCCCTGGTGGAGCGGTTGTCGCGGAACATCCCGGAGGCGACGGGGCGCGCCGTGCTCGCCTACTGCTACGGGGTCCTGTTCCAGGCCGTCGTCCGGGACACCGTTGCCCCGCGCGAGGAGATCGAGGAGGCGCTGCGCCGCCTCATCGGTGATTCCGCGGAACGGGGGGATCCATGAAAAACAAGAGTGCCGCGATCCGTAGGTGCTTTGGAACGCGGCACTCCCGGGCGGGCAGTCGTTGCAGCGGCTCTCGCCTGATTCCACACCACGAGAAAGGGAATGCATGACCTTCATCACGGCGCAGGAACTGCGTAAAACGTATCAAACCAAGACCGGACCGGTGCGTGCCCTCGACGGGCTCAATCTCTCCGTCGAGCAGGGAACCGTCCGGGGACTGCTGGGCCCCAATGGTGCGGGGAAGACCACCGTCGTGAAGGTGCTCACCACCTTGCTGCGTCCGGAATCCGGGAGGGCGAGTGTCGCCGGGGTCGACGTGCTCGCCGACCCCGCGAAGGTGCGTCCGCTGATCGGCACATCCGGTCAGTACGCGGCCGTGGACGAGGTGCTGACCGCTCGGGAGAACCTGGTGCTGGTGGGCAGGCTGTACCGGATCGGAACCCGTCAGGCGAAACAGCGCGCGGAGGAGCTGCTCGAGGCCTTCGACCTGACCGAGGCCGCCGACCGGCCGTTGAAGGGTTTCTCCGGCGGGATGCGGCGGCGCGTCGACCTGGCCGGGGCGCTCGTGATCAACCCTCCGGTGTTGTTCCTTGACGAACCGACCACCGGCCTCGACCCGCAGGCCCGGCTGGGGCTCTGGGAGGTCATCCGGCAGCGTGTGGGGGAGGGAACCACGGTCCTGCTCACCACTCAGTATCTGGAGGAGGCCGACCAGCTGGCAGACTCCATCTCCGTGATCGACCGCGGGCACGTCATCGCGGAGGGGACCGCCGACGAACTCAAGGCATCGGTGGGTGGTAAACGCATCGAACTGACCCTCGTCGACGAGGCGGACGCCGACCGGGCGCGGAGGATCGTCGCGTCCAGCACTGGAGCCAAGGTGGCGGACACGGGGCGGGTTCTCACCGCGCAGGTGGGCGACCCCACCGCAGCGCTGATCGCGGTGCTGACGGCCCTGGGTGAGGAGGACATCGAACTGCACGACGCCGGCATCCGCCGCCCGACCCTGGACGATGTCTTCCTGACCCTGACGGGTCACGTGGCCGAGGAGCAGGAGGTGGCGGCATGAGCTCGGTTCAGGCCCTGGGACGCGGACCGGTGGTTGGTTGGCTGGGCGATGTCCACGCCGTCCTGGTGCGCAACCTGCTCCAGTTGCGGCGCAGCCCCGAGATCATCGCCTTCTCGCTGACGCAGCCGATCATGTTCGTGTTGTTGTTCACCCAGGTCTACGGCGGCGCCGTGCACGTCCAGGGCAGCGACTACACGCAGTTCCTGATGGCCGGTGTCTTCGGGCAGACGATCGTGTTCGGGTCGATGATCTCCGGTGTGTACATGGCCGAGGACCTCAAGGAGGGGATCATCGACCGGTTCCGCACCCTGCCCATGGCGCCCAGCGCGATCCTGATGGCCCGCACCCTCGCGGACCTGGCCGTTGCCGCCTGCTCCGTGATCGTGATGCTCATCGCCGGTTTCATCGTCGGCTGGCGCTTCCACGCCGGGCTGGGAAATTTTCTCCTCGGGGTGCTGCTCCTGCTGGTCACCGCGTGGTGCTTCAGCTGGGTGATGGTGCTGCTGGGGGTGGCCGTCCCCAACCCCCAGTCCCTCACCAGCATCTCCACGGTCGTGGTGCTGCCGGTCTCCTTCGTCAGCAATGCCTTCGTGCCCTCGGAGACCCTGCCCGACTGGCTGCGTGGTATCGCCGAGTGGAACCCGCTGTCATCGCTGGTGCAGGCGGTGCGGACGCTGTTCGGGAACCTCGGCACAGCTATGGTGCCCGAGGTGTGGTCGCTGCAGAATCCCGTGGCGGCCACCGCAATCGCGTGGGTGGTGCTGCTGGCGGTCTTCCCGGCGCTGACCGTCGCAATCTTCCGCAGACGCGTGGCGCGCTGAAACCGCGAAAACTCCCCCGCCGATCGATGGGCGGCGGGGGAGTCTGGTGTCCCGGCCGGAGCAGGTCGCGTCGACAAAATCCGCTCCAGCCGGTTGAGCCGGCTTCGGGGGATCCGTTTCGTCCCCGTCCCGGGGATCAGGCGTCGATGAGACCCTCGAACAGGATGGTGGACAGGTAGCGTTCACCGAAGTCGGGCAGCACGGCGACGATGGTTTTGCCTGCGTTCTCGGGACGGTTGGCGATTTCGACGGCCGCGGAGAGGGCGGCGCCGGAGGAGATGCCGACGAGCAGTCCCTCCTGGGTGGCGGCTGCCCGGGCGAAATCGAGGGACTGGTCGATGTTGCGGGTGATGACCTCGTCGATCACGCTGCGGTCCAGGATCTCCGGGACGAAGTTCGCGCCGAGGCCCTGGATTTTGTGTGGGCCGGGCTGGCCACCGGACAGGATTGGCGACTCGGCGGGCTCGACGGCTATGACCTTCACCTCGGGGTTGTGTTCCTTGAGCACTTGGCCGACACCGGAGACGGTGCCACCGGTACCCACCCCGGCCACGACGATGTCAACCTTGCCGTCGGTGTCGGCCCAGATCTCCTCGGCGGTGGTGCGGCGGTGCACGGCTAGGTTGGCCGGGTTGGCGAACTGACGGGCCAGAACGCCGCCACGCTCCTCGGCGATCTCCTCGGCCTTCGCGACGGCGCCTTTCATGCCCAGAGGACCGGGGGTCAGCACCAGCTCAGCGCCGTAGGCGCGCAGCAGGGCGCGGCGCTCCAGGGACATGGTCTCGGGCATCGCCAGAACCACCTTGTACCCCTTTGCCGCACCAACCATTGCCAGCGCGATACCGGTGTTGCCGGATGTGCCCTCGACGATGGTGCCACCCGGCTTCAGGTCACCGGAGGCCTCTGCGGCCTCGATGATGGCGGCGCCGATGCGGTCCTTGACGGAATTGGCGGGGTTGTAGAACTCGAGCTTCGCGACGACGGTCGCGTTGTCCCCGGCGATGCGGTTCAGCTTGACCAGCGGGGTGCGTCCGATGAGCTCGGTGACATTGGAGTAAACGGTCATATGGGTGACAACGGGGCCTGCTTCGTCGCTATTCCCACTACGATCCGTCGTATCACATGCTGGACACCCGGCTGTGGTGCCTCATCCTCTGGCTCAACTGGATCGGCTGGGCCTAGACTCTCGCTCATGACTTCCCAGCACGATCTGGTACTCGTGGTCGACTTCGGCGCCCAGTACGCGCAGCTCATCGCCAGACGGGTCCGTGAGGCCCACGTCTATTCCGAGATCATCGGTTCCGAGGCCTCCGTGGAGGAGATCCTGGCCAGGCGGCCATCGGCCATTATCTTGTCGGGCGGGCCGTCGTCGGTCTATGCCGATGACGCGCCGCAGGTTGATCCGGGGCTGTTCGAGGCCGGGATCCCAGTTTTCGGGATCTGCTACGGCTTCCAGGTGATGGCCCAGGCCTTGGGCGGGTCGGTGGCCAAGACCGGGCAGCGCGAGTACGGCCGCACGCCCCTGTCCATCCAGAACAGCGGCAAACTCCTGGCGACCCTCCCGAACACGCTCAACGTGTGGATGAGCCACGGGGATTCCGTCTCCCGCGCCCCGGAGGGCTTCCACGTGCTGGCGCGCACGGCGGGAGCCCCCGTCGCAGCCTTCGAGTGCCGGATGCGGAAGCTGGCGGGGGTGCAGTGGCACCCGGAGGTCGCGCACACCCAATGGGGTCAGCAGGTGCTGGAACATTTCCTGTTCCACATCGCGGGGCTGGCCCCCGACTGGACCCCCGAGAACATGGTCAACGAGGCCATCGCCGACATCCGCGCCAAGGTGGGGGACAGCCGCGTGCTCTGCGCCCTGTCCGGGGGGGTCGACTCCGCGGTCGCCGCGGCGCTGGTGCAGCGGGCCATCGGGCCGCAGCTGACCTGCGTCTTCGTCGACCACGGCCTCCTGCGTGAGGGGGAAGCCAAACAGGTCAAGGAGGATTTCGTCGAGATCACCGGAGTGGACCTGATGGTGGCCGACGAGTCCGAGCGTTTCCTCAGGGCTCTGGCCGGGGTCTCGGAACCGGAGGAGAAGCGCAAGATCATCGGTCGCGAGTTCATCCGCACCTTCGAGGCGATGGCCGCCCGTCTGGCGGGGGAACGCGGCATCGACTTCCTGGTGCAGGGAACCCTCTACCCCGACGTGGTGGAGTCCGGCGGTGGGGTGGGGACCGCGAACATCAAGTCGCACCACAACGTCGGTGGGTTGCCCGAGGACCTGCAGTTCACGCTGATCGAACCGCTGCGCACCATGTTCAAGGACGAGGTGCGGGCCGTCGGTCTGCAGCTCGGCCTGCCCGATTCACTCGTGTGGCGGCATCCGTTCCCCGGCCCCGGCCTGGGGATCCGCATCATCGGCGAGGTGACGCGCGAGCGCCTGGACATCCTGCGCGCCGCCGACCTGATCGCCCGCGAGGAGCTCACGGCGGCCGGCCTGGATCAGGAGATCTGGCAGTGCCCGGTCGTCCTGCTCGCCGACGTGCGTAGCGTGGGCGTCCAGGGCGACGGTCGCACCTACGGTCACCCGATCGTGCTGCGCCCCGTGTCCTCCGAGGATGCGATGACGGCCGACTGGACGCGCCTGCCCTACGACGTCCTGGCCCGCATCTCGACGCGCATCACGAACTCGGTGCCCGAGGTCAACCGCGTGGTCCTCGACGTGACCTCCAAGCCCCCGGCCACGATCGAGTGGGAGTGAGGCCCTTACCGAGCTGAGCGCACAAACTGACGCCCTGGCCTCGTCCCTGACTTGTGGGACGTGGCCGGGGCTCACTCGTCCTCATCCCAGTCTTCCGGGAGGGTGGCTACCCCGTTAGGGTCCAACCTGGGGTGGAATGCGTAGCGCTCCAGGCTGTCGAACGAGGGGACGGAGGGGCGCATGTCGAAGGGGAGTCCTCCCACCTCGATCGACTTGGTGAGGAAGATGTTGATCGCGTCCGAAAGGCTGATTCCCCAATGAGCGTAGACCTTTGAGGCGTCAGCCTTGATCTGGGCGGTCGTGCGGGTCTTGATCTCGGCACTGCGGGCGGTCGCTGGCAGAGTCGCTATCGTCCGCACGGCGGCGCTGAAGCGTGGAAACGCGCTATGGCCTCGCGGTTCTGGCGCGCCAGGACGACAGTCGCCCACACGGCGTGGACGACCATGAGGATGAT
>CALLVV010000041.1 GCA_938012815.1 uncultured Propionibacteriaceae bacterium | reverse complement strand
GGACCTGGCCTGGCTAAGGGAGAAAGGTCTGGCGGAGGCGATCCGGATCCGCGCCCGGCAGCAGCGGCCCGTGCTCGGCATCTGCGGTGGCTACCAGATGCTCACCGACCGCATCCTCGACGACCTCGAATCCGGTGACGGCGACATCCCCGGCCTGGGTCTGCTTCCCGGCGAGGTGCGTTTCGGCGAGGCGAAGGTGCTCGGCAGGCCGTCCGGGACCTGGCGGGGAGAACCGGTGGAGGGCTACACCATCCACCACGGGCGGGTTCACGCCTCCGGCGGGGAGGAGTTCTGCGAGGGACAACAGGTCGGCGCGACCTTCGGGACCATGTGGCACGGGGCCTTCGAGTCCGACGGTTTCCGCCGGGCCTTCCTCAAGGAGATCGCACGGCTGACCGGCAGCGACTGGCGGCCCAGCGAGGGGGCCCCCGGATACGCCGAGCAGCGGGAGGCCATGATCGAGAGACTCGCGGATGCCTGCGAGGACACCCTGGACGTGCCGGCGCTGCTGGATGTGGCGAGGTGAAGGCGGGCATCGCCGGTTGAGCCGGCCCGTTCGCGTCAGCGAATGAACCGTGTCGGACCCCAGTCCATCGCCGCCCAAGGCCGCGGGGGCGAGAACGAGCGTGCTCGTCTCGGCGTATCTCACCGAGGCGAAAGTCCTCTGGCAGGGGCCCGGGAATTTCATTGACGACTCAACCACTCTTGCGGGCGTACCGGAGGGGTTCCTCATCAGCGATGCCGGTGATGTTGAAGCCGGAATGTCCCTGGCACGCCCGGGAGGACGGCAGTGGGAAGTGGCGGGTCCCGGCGGTGGTGAGCAGCGCAATTCCGGGTGAGGATGTTCTCCGTCAGGATCCACGTCCGGGCGGTCGAGGTTCCTTGAGGGAGACCTCGTAGATGCGTCACAGCGGCGGGACCGTTCCGGAGTCGCGCCGGGTTTCATGGCCCGGAGGCGTGCCAGACCCGGCGTCCTCGTCGCCAAGTCAGTGTTTCCTCAACGGTTGAGAGCGGAATGCGCGGTGCGCATGGCCTACGCTGGGGCTCATGCAGGACCTCGTCATGACGTTGCGATGCCCGGACGGTCCTGGCATCGTGCATGCCCTCACCGGAGCCGTCGTCTCCTTGGGTGGCAACATCACCGAATGCCAGCAGTTCGCCTCCGCTGACACGGGGCGATTCTTCACCCGCATCGCTCTGGCCGGGCCCACGCGTGATGAATTGATGGGCGCCCTGCGGCCCGTGGCGGAGGGGCTCGGCGCGGAGTTCGAGATCTACGGGACGCAACGCCCGACCCGCACCCTGTTGCTGGCTTCCAAGGAGGGGCACTGCCTCAACGAGCTCCTGTTCCGTTGGCGCGCGGGGACCCTGCCCATCGACGTTGTCGGTGTCATGGCCAATCACGATGTCTTGGGGTCGCTGGCCGATTTCTACGGGGTGCCGTTCACGCACCGGGTGGTCGTTCCCGAGACCAAACCCGCTTTCGAGGCCGAGGTCCGGCGCGTGATCGAGGAGCGGAAGGTGGACCTGGTGGTCCTGGCCCGTTACATGCAGATCCTCAGCCCCGAGCTGTGTGACCACATCGCCGGGCGCGCAATCAACATTCACCACTCCTTCCTGCCCGGTTTCAAGGGAGCCAATCCCTACCGGCAGGCCCACATCCGCGGGGTGAAACTGATCGGCGCCACGGCCCATTTCGTCACCAGCGATCTCGACGAGGGACCGATCATCGAACAGAACGTGGTCAGGGTGGACCACACCATGGGGGTCAGCAAACTGGTCAGCAAGGGGCGGGGCCAGGAATCGGAGACCCTGGCGGAGGCGGTGCGCCTGTTCGCCGAGCACCGGGTACTGATGGACGGGAACAGGACGGTGATCTTCCGCTGATGTCGGCGGTCTCTGACATTGCGCTGATCGCGCTGTTCATCCTGATCGGTGGCACCTTCGCGGCCGCAGAGATGGCCTTGGTGACGCTGCGCGAGTCGCAGATCAGGCAGCTCGCGGCCAAGGGCAAACGGGGACGGGCCATCGAACGGTTGACGGGCGACCCCAATCGCTTCTTGTCCGCCGTGCAGATCGGCGTGACGCTGTCCGGTTTCCTCTCAGCGGCGTTCGGCGGGGCGACCTTGGCGGCGGGGCTCGCCCCCGTTTTCGAGCGCTGGGGAGTGCCCACCTCGGTGGCCGACCCGCTCGCCCTGGTGATTATCACGATCGTGATCTCCTACTTCTCCATAGTGATCGGGGAACTGAGCGCGAAACGCCTCGCCATGCAACGGGCCGAGGGATTCGCGCTGGCGCTGGCCCCGCTGGTGGCCGGCATCGCGTCCTTGGCCCGACCCGTCATCTGGTTTCTGGGCGTTTCCACCGACGCTGTGGTGAAGGTCTTCGGTGGTGACCCGAAGCTGTCAAAGGATGCCGTGAGCGACGAGGAGCTGCGGGAGATGGTCTCGGGGTCGACGACCCTGGGCCAGGAGGAACGCAGCATCGTCGACGAGGTCTTCGCCGTGGGCCAGCTCAGCCTCCGAGAGGTGATGGTGCCCCGCACCGAGGTGGATTTCCTCCCCTCGGACATGCCCATCCAGCTGGCGTACAAAGAGGTGCGTGGGGCGCCCCATTCCCGCTATCCGGTCACGGATGGCTCCGTGGACAGGGTGATCGGTTTCTGCCACGTCCGGGATCTGATGGATCTCGACGCCGGGGAACGCGGTGGTCAGTTGTCCGGAATCGTGCGCCCCGTGCTCAACCTCCCGGAAACGGTGAAGCTGTTGCGGGCCCTGTCTGCGATGCGCGCGGCGAAGGCCCACATGGCCATCGTCCGTGACGAGTACGGCGGCACTTCGGGGATCGTCACGCTGGAGGACCTGGTGGAGCAGCTGATCGGAGACATCACGGACGAGTACGACGTGGTTGAAGGTGCCTCGCCCGCAAGATTGGATCCCTTGGCGCGGCTGGACGGCTTGACCACCATCGAGGAGTTCGCCGGGCTTTCCGGACACGTCATTCCCGAAGGCCCCTACGACACAGTCGCGGGATACGTCATGGCCCGTCTCGGGCGTCTGCCCGCGGTCGGGGACGAGGTGAGTGTGGAGCTCTCCCCATGCGAACCGGCGGATGAGGACGTGGTGATGCCGACCTGGGTGTTCCGGGTCGAGGAGATGGATGGGCGGCGTGCTTCCTGGATTTCCGCGCGTCCGGTTTCAGGAGTTGGCGATGGATGATGGATCGAGGTTGTTGACGGGGCCCGGCGCAGGTCCCGTGCTCAGCGCAGCAGTTCGTCATGCCGGGGGGGAACTGCTCAGCTGGACGCTGGAGCACGTGGATGCCAACCCCAACCAGTCCACCACCGCCACCTATCTGGCGAAGGTTTCCTGGCCATACGGGGAGCGCACGGAGCTGCTGGGGGTCTCGGCCCGCAGTGGGGAACTGTCCGAGGCCGATCGAGGGGCTGAGGTTTTCGGTGACGGCAACCGTGAGGTTGCTGTCTGGATATACCCGGCCGATCCCGACCTTCCAGGCCTGAAACGGGCTGCCTATCCCGAGATGCTGGCCAAGCTGGTCAACGATGCCCGGCTGTTGCCGTACCCCGTCACCGGGGACGAACTCGAGCTGAAGATCATCGGATACCGGCCCAGGCGCCGGGCCGTAGTGCGGTTCACCACTGGCGGAAACACCTTCTACATAAAGGCGATTCGCGCCAAACTCTTCGACGACGTGCTGTTCAGACACCGAATGTTGACCGCTGCCGGGGTGCCGGCACCCCACGTCGCGCACACCACCAGTGATCAGCTGATGATCCTCGACGCGCTTCAGGGCAAGCCTTTGGCACGCGCGATCTTCGATCCCGGCGATCCCTGCCCCCCTGAGCAACTTATCGAGGTGCTCGACTCCATGCCCCCGAGCGTTGCGCAACTGGAACGCCGTCCACCGTGGAGCGACGCCGTCCAGCACTACGCGGAAATCGTCTCCTCGGCCCTTCCTGAGGCGCGGGGTGATCTCGAATGGGCGGCTCAGCGAATCCGGGCCGGACTGGCGGGGATTCCGCTCGGCAACGAACCCACCCATGGTGACTTTCACGAGGGCCAGGTGCACGTGGCAGCGGGGCGCGTGGTCGGGATCCTCGACGTGGACACCATCGGTCCCGGTAGGCGTGCGGATGACCTGGCCTGTCTGATTGCCCACCTGTCCACCATCCAGCGCATGAACCCGACCCAGGAGGCCAAGGTGCGGGACCTGCTGGCGCGCTGGGTGCCGGTGTTCGACAGACGCGTGGACCCGGTGGAGCTGAGATTGCGGGCGGCGGCCGTGGTCATTTCCTTGGCGACCGGTCCTTACCGGAGTCAGGAGCCGAACTGGCAGGATTCCACCAGACAGATGGTTCGTTCCGCTCTTGCCTTGGTGAGACAGGTTGCAGGCTGATAACGATTCGGTGAGGGGGCCCACCCCCGGGAGGCGGGCGCGATATGGTCGGGGCACCCAGGAAACCTTCCGAAGTTTGGAGCTCAAAGTGACCAAGTCCCTGCTCAAACTCGCATCCCTCGCCGCCCTCAGCTCCCTGCTGCTGTCCGCATGTGCCGAGGCGCCGACGACCAGTTCCTCCTCCCCGGCTGGTTCCGTTCCGGCCAGCAGTGCCACCGGGGGAGCAACCGCTGCTTCAGGGAATTTCAAGGCCTGCATGGTTTCCGATTTCGGTGGTTTCGACGACAAGTCCTTCAACGAAACCTCCTACAAAGGCCTGTTGCAGGCGAAGGAACAACTTGGCATCGAAACCACGCAGGTCGAATCCAAGGAGGAATCCGAGTACGCGCGCAACGTCCAGTCCATGATCGATGCCAAGTGTGGTGTCATCGTGACGGTGGGGTTTGCCCTCGCGAATGCCACGGAGGCCGCCGCGAAGCAGAACCCGAACGTCAGATTCGCGATCGTCGACAACGAATCCTTCGAGGGCGTGGACAACGCGAAGGGGTTGATCTTCGACACCGCACAGCCTGCTTTCATGGCGGGTTACGTCGCCGCTTCGCTGACCCAGACCGGAAAGGTCGGTACCTTTGGCGGGGCCAAGTACCCGACCGTGTCGATCTTCATGGACGGCTTCGCCCAGGGGGTCGAGTACTACAACCAGGCCAAGGGCAAGAGTGTCCAGGTGCTCGGCTGGGATCGGGCCACCAAGGACGGGCAATTCATCGGCGGTTCCAATCCGTTCGACGACAACGCCGGTGGCAAGAACACCGCGAACACGTTGATCGCCCAGGGAGCCGACATCATCCTGTCGGTCGCCGGCCCCTCCGGGCTGGGTGCGCTGGACGCCGTGAAGGAGACCAAGGGCAAGGTGAACGCCATCTGGGTCGACACCGACGGCTACGCATCCGCGCCCGAGTACAAGGATGTGATAATCACCTCGATCGAGAAGGACATGGACGTGGCGGTCCTCGACGTCATCAAGGCGGCCAAGGAGGGTTCCTTCTCCTCTGATCCGTACGTCGGAACCCTCAAGAACAAGGGTGTCGATCTTTCCGAGTTCCACGACTTCGACTCCAAGGTTTCGGCCGAGACCAAGTCGGAACTGGAGCAGATCCGCGCGGACATCATCTCTGGGAAGGTCACCGTAGAGACCACTGTCAGGTAGGCGCGTGAGCAACCGGGAAAGGAATACCGAAGAGGTGTCCCTTTCCCGGTTGCTTGTAGAGTGAATCCGCCTGATGAAGGAGGAACAGTGACTCCGTCGTCCCCGGCCTTTCCCGTGTTGTCATTGGAAGGCGTTACGAAACGTTTCGGTTCCCTCACGGCCAACAACGACATCAGCATCGACGTCGTTCCGGGCCGCATCCACTGTCTGCTCGGGGAGAACGGGGCGGGAAAATCGACCCTGATGAACATTCTCTTCGGATTGCTGACCCCCGATGAGGGTGAAATCAAATTGGGGAAGGAGAAACTGAGGCTGGGGGATCCCCGGCAGGCCATGGCTGCCGGTATCGGCATGGTGCACCAGCACTTCATGCTGATTCCTCCATTCACGGTTGCGGAGAACATGGTTCTGGGACACGAACCCGGCTCCGTAGGTCTTCTCGACATCCACCAGGCCAGGCGGCAGGTGCGGGAGCTTTCGAAACGCTACCGCTTGGAGGTCGATCCGGATGCGCTCGTGGAGGACCTCCCTGTCGGCATCCAGCAGCGTGTCGAGATCCTGAAGTCCTTGGCGCTGGACGCCCGCTACCTGATTTTCGATGAGCCCACGGCGGTGCTGACACCACAGGAGATCAGCGAACTGATGGACGTGATGCGCGCGCTGCGTGACGAAGGTCGCGCGATCATCTTCATCACCCACAAGCTCCGCGAGGTGCTGGAGGTCGCCGACGACATCACGGTTATCCGGCGCGGCGAGGTCGTCGGGCGTGCCGAACCGACCAGCACCGAAGCCGAGCTGGCAGCCATGATGGTCGGACGCTCCGTTGAGCTGAAGGTGCCCAAGCAGGCGCCGCGGATCGGGGAGGAACGCCTGGTGATCTCCGGGTTGACGGTTGCAAACGCGTCCGGTGCGGTGGCCGTTGACCACCTTGACCTGACGGTGCGCGGTGGCGAGATCATCGTCATCGCGGGGGTTCAGGGTAACGGGCAGAGTGAACTGGCCGAGGCGCTGCTCGGCACGATGACCCCGGTCGGCGGCACGATCTTCCTCGACGGTGCCGATATCACGCAGCTCAGCCCCGCCGGAACCCTGAGGGCGGGCCTCGGCTACGTGCCGGAGGACCGGAACAAGGACGGTCTGATCGGCGACTTCTCGATCGCCCAGAACTTGGTGTTGGACAACCTCGATCACTTCAGCGTGGGCGGAAGCCTCAAGCTGGGGCAGATCAACCAGCATGCCGCGAAGCTGGTCGAGGAGTTCGACATTCGCACCGACTCCTACGCACAACCGGCCCGGTCGCTGTCGGGCGGCAACCAGCAGAAGGTGGTGCTTGCCCGGGAACTGTCGCGCCCGCTGTCGCTGCTGCTGGCGAACCAGCCGACCCGGGGCGTCGACGTGGGTGCGATCGAGTTCCTTCACAACCGGATCGTCGCCGAGCGGGACAGGGGAACCGCGGTGCTCATCATCTCCACGGAACTTGACGAGGTGGAATCCTTGGCGGATCGCATCGCGGTCATGTACCGGGGACGCATCGTCGGTGTCGTCGGGCCGGACACCCCCCGCGACGTGCTGGGGCTCATGATGGCGGGGATCGACCACGAGGACGCCGCCGCCATCACGGAGCAGGAGGACCAGGCATGAGCACCGGAAACCGTGGCCGCCCGGCCTGGGTCAACACGGTCCTGGTGAGCACGGCCTCCCTGATTCTGGCCTTTGCCGTCGCGATGGTCATCATGGTGGTCACCGACGCGGAGATCATGGCGAAGTACTCCTACTTCATTGCCCGGCCCGGTGACGCCTTGGACGCCACCTTCGGCAAGATTGGGCTCACCTTCGAGGCCATGTACGTGGGTTCCCTCGGATCGGTGACCGCTCTCACCGAAACCACCGCGGAGGCAGCCCCTCTGATAGCGGCCGGCCTCGGGGTGGCGCTGGCCTTCCGGGCCGGGCTGTTCAACATCGGTGCCCAGGGGCAGGCCATGATGGGGGCGCTGGTCGGGGCCTATCTCGGTTTCAGCATCAAGGGGCTTCCCGTCCTCCTGCACCTTCCGCTGGTGATCCTCGCGGGTGTTCTCGCAGGTACGTTCTGGGGCGGTGTGGTCGGTCTCATCAAGGCCCGCACCGGGGCCCACGAGGTGATCCTCACGATCATGATGAACTACGTCGCCGCGAACATCCTCTCCTATCTGTTGAAACAGCCGTTCATGAGAGAACCGGGGGTGTCCAATCCGATCGCCCCCGTGCTGGAGTGGAGCGCCACCCTGCCCCGGGTCGCCGGTACCCGTCTGCACCTGGGCTTCGGGCTGGCACTGCTGGCTGCCCTGGGATGCTGGTGGCTCCTGGAACGCACCAGGTTCGGTTTCCGGCTGCAGGCGGTCGGGTTGAACCCGGACGCCGCGGCAACCGCGGGTACCTCCGTGGGTCGGGTCACCTTCACGACGATGGCCCTGGCCGGTGGCCTGGCGGGTCTCGGGGGTCTGATCACCGTCACCGCCCCCGTGATCTTGACGAGCTATCCACCGCAGCTGACCGTCAGCATCATCGGAACCCTCGGGTTTGACGCCATCACGGTGGCCCTGCTGGGGCGTTCCCGCCCCTTCGGTGTGGTGCTGGCGGGATTGTTGTTCGGCGCGTTGAAGGCCAGCCGTACCGCCATGGTCACGATCGCCAGCACCCCCAAGCAGCTGGTGGATCTCATCCAGGCCCTGATCGTCCTGCTCGTCGCGGCGCCCGCCTTCGTCACCTGGCTGCTGCCCTTCCTCAAGGAACGCAGGCGCCGGGTCACCCGGACCGTTCCCAAGGAGGCCAAGGCATGAGCACCGACATCATCGTTCCTGGTGCCGACGCACCGGAAAGGGAAGTCGTCGAATCACCGGAGGGGCGTTCCACGCGCATCGCGGCAGGAATTCTCCTCGCCTTGTTCGGGATGCTGCTGGTGGCGATGGCGTTCACCGCCAACCCGGCTGGGAAAATCGCCCTGTCGGACGCTTTCGCAGATGCCCAGCTGCCGACCATCGAGGTGCCGGGCCCGCCAGTGTTGCTGCTCTTCGCCCTGCTCACCGTGGCGGCGGGGGCAGGGTTTCTGAGCGGTCGGTTACCGAAGGGCTGGTGCACCGTGGCGGGAGTGGTAGCCGGGTTCAGCGTCCTCTCCGGTTTCATGGTCTGGGCCGCCGCGTCCTCCACCGTCCCGTTCACCCTGACGAGCCAGTTGAACCTCACGCTGGCGTATTCGACCCCGCTGCTGTTCGGGGTGCTGGCCGGTGTCCTGTCGGAGCGCGCCGGAGTGGTGAACATCGCGATCGAGGGCCAGTTCCTGGCGGCGGCTTTCGCGGCCTCCGTGCTGTTCTCCGTGACCCAGTCCTTCCTGGCGGCCTTGACGGCGGCGGCAATCGCCGGCCTCCTGATGGGGGCCGTGCTGGCCCTGTTCACGTTGAAATACTTGGTGGATCACGTCATCGTCGGAGTGGTCGTGAACCTGCTGGCTACGGGATTGACGGGGTTCATCTTCCAGCAGCTCGTCGCCCGGGATCCCAAGACCTTCGGTACGGTCAGCCCCATGCCGGTGTTCGCCGTTCCCGCGCTGAGCGACATCCCGTTCATAGGACCGATCCTGTTCACCCAACGCCCCCTGACCTTCATGGCCCTGCTGGCGGTTCCGCTGGTGTGGTTCCTGCTCCACCGCACCAAGTGGGGGCTCCGGGTCCGGGCGGTTGGCGAGCATCCGCGGGCCGCGGACACCGTCGGGATCAAGGTGATCTCCACCAAGACCCAGTCCGTGCTGTTGGGTGGGATCTTCGCGGGTCTCGGCGGGGCCTATTTCACGGTCGGCTTCGTTGGGGCCTTCCAGGACAACAACATCACGGCCGGAAACGGCTTCATCGCCCTGGCAGCGGTGATCATGGGCCGTTGGCATCCCGTCCTGGGGGCGGGCACGGCCCTGTTCTTCGGGTTCACCCGGGCTCTGGCGCAGTCCATCAAACTGATGAACCTCCCGATTCCCAGCGAGTTCATCGAGATGCTGCCCTACGTCGCGACCATCATCGCCGTTGCGGGGCTGGTCGGCCGTGTCCACCCGCCCGCCGCCGACGGCGCCCACTTCGTGAAGACCCACTGACATGACCGGCATCGAGTGGGAGCTGCTACGGGCCGCAGCACGGGCGGTCGCAGAAAAGGCCTACGCGCCCTATTCCGGATACCAGGTGGGTGCTGCTGCGCTGGTGGACGACGGGCGCGTCGTGGTCGGCTGCAACGTGGAGAACGCCTCCTACGGGGTGGGGCTCTGCGCCGAGTGCGGGCTGGTCTCGGAGTTGAACGCCACCGGGGGTGGCCGGCTGGTTGCGTTCACCTGCTGCAACAAGCCGGGGGAGAGGATCATGCCCTGTGGGCGTTGCCGGCAGTTGCTGTTCGAGTTCGGTGGGAACGAACTTCTCGTGGACACCCCGGCCGGGGTGCTGCCGATGTCGGAGGTGCTGCCGCAGGCCTTCGGACCCGCCGATCTGGACCATGCCCGCTGATCCCGACCCACAACTCTAGGATGTCTCCATGCTGAGCCCGGAAGAACTACGCGCCCTGCCCAAGGTCGCCCTTCATGACCATCTCGACGGTGGGCTGCGACCCGCGACGGTGATTGAGCACTGCATCGAGAACGGGCACGAACTGCCCACCACCGATCCGGAGAAGCTGGGCCGGTGGTTCTTCGAGTCCGCCGATTCCGGTTCCCTGGTGCGGTACCTGGAAGGTTTCGCCCACACCACCGCAGCCATGCAGACCCGCGACCAGCTCGTGCGGGTGGCGCGGGAGTTCGTGTTGGATCAGGCCGCCGACGGCGTCGTCTACGCCGAGGCCCGCTGGGCCCCCGAACAGCATCTGGAGAAGGGGCTGACGCCCGAGGCGGCGGTGGAGGCGGTTCGCGACGGCCTGGCCGAGGGCATGGCGCAGGCCGAGGCCACGGGACGGGCCATCGTCGCCACCCAGATCGTCACGGCGATGCGTCACGTCGACGAACCCACCACCGAGATCGCCGAACTGGCCCTGGCATACCGCGACGACTCCGTTGCCGGATACGACATCGCCGGCGCCGAACTGGGGTTCCGTCCCACCCGTTTCCAGGCCTCCTTCGATCTGCTGCGACGCAACAACGCGCACTTCACCATCCACGCCGGCGAGGCCGACGGACCGGAGTCGATGTGGGAGGCCGTACAGTTCTGCGGAGCCCAGCGCATCGGTCACGGTGTGCGCATCTGCGAGGACATCGACGACTTCTGGGGGAGCCGGCCCCGCCTCGGGCGTTTCGCGGCCTTTGTGCGGGATCAGCGGATTCCGCTCGAGGTGTG
Source organism: uncultured Propionibacteriaceae bacterium (assembly GCA_938012815.1). GTDB lineage: Bacteria > Actinomycetota > Actinomycetes > Propionibacteriales > Propionibacteriaceae > Arachnia. Next base: position 31,129 of record CALLVV010000041.1, on the reverse strand, counting down.
CCCGACCTCGAACCTGCAAACCGGTGTGGCAAAGTCCCTTGATCGGCATCCCGTCGGGCGGCTCGCCGAGCTCGGCTTCAACGTCACCATCCACTGCGACAACCGCCTGATGAGCGGGACCTCCCTGTCCGAGGAGTTCGCGGAACTCACCGAGACCTTCGGATGGGGGCTCGCCGAGGTGGAGGCCGCAACCGTGGCGGCCATGCGAGCGGCCTTCCTGCACCACGACGAGCGAGAGGCCCTCGTCAATGGGCTGATCCGCCCTGCTTTCCGCGCCGCTCTCCGCGAGGCGCGGACGTGATCACGGCAGCCGCGGACGGGTCCTCGCTGGCCAATCCCGGGCCGGCCGGGTGGGCCTGGTACATCGACGACGACCGCTGGGACTGCGGAGGATGGCCCCACGGAACCAACAACATGGGGGAGCTGATGGCGGTCCTGGACCTGTTGAACTCCACGGCGGGCACGGACGAGGAAATGCTGATCCTGTGCGATTCGCAGTACGTCATCAACTCCCTGACCAAGTGGCTTCCCGGTTGGAAACGCCGCGGCTGGAAGAAAGGCGACGGCAAACCCGTTCTGAACGCCGACCTGATGAAACAACTGGACCGCGCCCTGCAGGGCAGGCGGGTGCGTTTCGAATGGGTCAAGGGACATGCGGGCCATCCCCTGAACGAGGCCGCCGATGAACGGGCGCGCGCCGCTGCGACCGCCCATCGGGACGGTTTCCCCGTGGCCCGGGGCCCCGGGTTCCCGGGGGCGGGGGAGAAACCGGCACGACTGGAACCGCCGCACGACGATGCACCCGAGCAGCTCGCGCTGTTCGAGCTTCCCGGCGAGCAGGTATGACCGCCGATCCCCGGGAGGTGCTGGACCTGGGGTTGGAGATCGGTTGCGGAATGCTGGCCCACGGTGCGTCCGTGTCCTCGGCAATCCGGGCCTCCCGGCACGCCATGAGGGATCTCGGAATGGCGGAATACCACACCGATGTCACCGGGAACATGATCATCGTCTCGGTCAGGGGAGAAACCAAAGGCGAACCCCTGACCGCCATGCGGGTGGTTCCTGTCGGCCACCAGGACTTCGAGCTCATAACGCTGCTGCAGCAGGTCGCGTCCGAGGCCCGGGACAACAGCATCCCGGACTCCCGGGCCCGGATCGATGCCATCCTTGGGCGTCAAGGACGCTGGGGAGGACTCGACGTATCCCTGGGGTTCGGGGCGGTTTCCAGCGCGGCTGCGCTCATGTTCGGGGCACAGTGGATCGTCGGTCTGCTGGCGTTGATCGTCGCCTGGAGCATCCACCGGACCCAGGTGTGGCTGGCGAAGCGGCGGGTGTCGGTGTTCTTCCAGCAGTGCGTCGGCGGGGCGATGGCCGCGGCTGCCGCGGTCGGCGTTGCCCTGGCCAAGGGGTTGGGTGTCCCTGGACTGGCCGGAATCGAACCGGGGTTGATAGTCATCGGTGCCATCATCTCGATGCTCGCGGGACTGGCCATTCTCGGTGCCTCGGAGGACGCAATCTCGGGTCTCTACGTGACCGGCACCGCACACGCCATCCACGGGCTGATCGTCACCATCGGACTGGTGATCGGTGCCAGCGTCGTGGTGGCGGGCGCCAGCTGGTTGGGAATTCCGGTGTGGATCAAAGCACAGTTCAGCATCGACGGTCTGCTGGGCCCCGTCTCGGTGTTCTGGTCCGGGATCGTGGGTGCGGCGTGGGCGTTCTGCACCCGCGCGTCGCGGCGGGCAATTGCCAGCGCGGGGCTGATCGGCGCGGCCAGCTGGTGGTTTTTCCTGTGGTTGCTGGCGCACCGCTGGCCCGTGGTCGCGGCCACCGGGGCGGCCGCCCTGCTGGTCGGGATGGCCTCCGCCGTGGCGGCACGCCTGCTGCGGGTACAGCTGGACTCCATCTCGGCATCGGCCGTGGTGCCGATCCTGCCCGGTCTGGTCACCTGGTCCGGGGTTTTGAAACTAGCCCTCGGGACAGGGGAGACGTCCTTCGTGGACGGCCAGCAGGACCTGATGACCGCGGCCGCCGTCGGCATCATCCTGGCCGCGGGTGTCGCCGCAGGGGCGGCCATGGCGCGCCCCATGTCCGTCCCGATCCGTAAGCTGCCCTGGCCTGTCCGTCCGCTGGGCCCGCGTGGCGCCCGGAAGTCCTGAAGCCTTACGGTATGGGGTGTGAAACCACGCCACCTGGACCTGTTGGTCACCCTGTCGTCCCCGACCCTCAGCCCCGATGGTGAACAGGCAGTTTTCGCGGCGAGCCGTCCTTCCTTCGACGTGGACGACCGCGTCGGGAGAATCTGGAGTGTGGCCACGGCGGGCAGGGGGCGTCCCCGACCCCTGACCCGGGGCATCTCGGACCTGGCTCCGCAGCTGAGCCCCGACGGGCAGACCGTGGCCTTCCTGCGGGGCGGCGTCGATGCCAGACCACAACTCGCCATCGTCTCCGCCGAGGGTGGGGAACCCAGGATCATCACCGACGCCCCGCTGGGTGTGGACGAGTTCGTGTGGTCCCAGGATTCCAGGAGGCTGGCGTTCGTGGCCAGGATGCCCGAGGAGGGGCGTTACGGGACTCTCGAAGGCGTTCCCGCCGAACGTGAGGATCCCAGGTTGATCGTGGGAAACAAATACCAGGCGAACGGGATCGGATACATCCGGGACCGTCCCCGGGGGATCTACCTCCTGGAGGTTCCCTCCCCCGACGAGGACCCTTGGCTGGAGCCCCGGGGGCGTGCGGCAACGGGAACCGAGGAGGAACCCAGGGACAACACAACGCTCGGGGGGAGGCGTGGAATCCCCCGGGCGCGGCTGCTCACCCCGCTGGAGGCCGACTGCTGTCAGCCGGAGTTCACCCCCGACGGGACACGGGTCTGCTTCACCGCTGCCCTGCACGCCGGGGAGGACTCGGATCTGCGCTCGATGATCTACCGCGTGCCCGTCACCGGAGGGGAACCGGTCCTCGTGGCCGGAGGTCCCGAAGCCGCGTGGGCATGGTCGCGGCCCCGGTTCAGCCGTGACGGCAGGACCCTGTTCCTGCTGGCGGAACACCTCGGTGAGAGCGGGCTCGATTTCGTCGGGAGCGCAAAGGCTGTCGCTGCCCTGGCCGCCGATGCGGAACCCGGCACCGAACCCCGGATCCTCACGGATCCGGCCATCAGCGACTACGAGGCACCGTGGAGTTTCCTGGAGCCCTTCGGGGAGGAATCCGTCCTGGCCCCCGCCCGGGTCCGGGGCTGCGGGGAACTGCACGCGATCTCCCCCGAGGGCCGGGTCCATGTTCTCGTCAGGGGCCCGAAGGTGGTCAGTGCGGCTGCTGAACGCTCGGGGGTGAGCGTGGCGGTTGTCAGCGAGGCCACGCGCCCCATGGAACTCGCCCGGGTGGCCGAGGGAAGACTCGTCCGCCTGACCGATTTCGCGCGGCCCCTCGTCGCCGCGGCGACCCCGGTGGAGCCGAGGGAGTTGACCATCCAGGGCGAGGACGGCAACGACATCCACGGCTGGGTGTTCGTTCCCACGGGGCAGGGGCCTCACCCGGTCCTGTTGAACATTCACGGCGGCCCGTTCTCGAACTTCAACTGGGCCTTCTTCGACGAGGCCCAGGTCTATGTTCGTGCCGGCTATGCCGTGGTGCAGTGCAACCCGCGGGGTTCCTCGTCCTACGGGCAGGCCCACGGCCGGGCGGTCAAGGAACGAATGGGCGTGGTTGACATGGCTGACGTACTGGCCTTCCTGGACGGGGCGTGCAGACAGTTCAAGAGCCTGGACGAGGATCGGGTGGGGATCATGGGGGGCTCCTACGGGGGCTACCTGACCGCGTGGATCACCGCCCATGACAACAGGTTCGCCGCCGCCGTCGTCGAGCGGGGCTACCTGGATCCCGCCGCGTTCGTCGGGACCAGCGACATCGGGTGGTTCTTCTCCGACGGTTATGTCGGTGCCGACCCGGAAAAGGTCGAACAGCAGTCGCCCATGGCCAGGGTAGGGCAGGTCAGGACCCCGACGCTGGTCATCCACTCCGAACGCGATCTACGGTGCCCGCTGGAGCAGGCACAGCGCTACTTCGCCGCATTGCGGCGCAACGGGGTGACAGCCAGGATGATGATCTTCCCCGGGGAGAACCACGAACTGTCGCGGTCCGGGACACCTTGGCACAGAAGACAAAGATTCGAAGCGATTCTCGACTGGTGGGCTGAACAGCTTCCGGTGCGCATGAAGGAGGCACGACGTGGTAGGTGAAGCTGCCTTCGGGTTGAGCAACGTTCAGGTCGGGCTGGGCTCACGGGTGGTGCTGCAGCAGGTGAACCTGTCTGCCCCCATCGGTTCGGTCACCGGCCTGATCGGACGGAACGGGGCCGGCAAGTCCACGCTGCTGAGGCTACTGGCCGGCCGCGAGGCCCGGTACACCGGCGAAGCGCAGGTCTTCGGCAGAAAACTTCCCGAGGCGGCTTCCGGGACGGTCTATCTGACAGCTGAACACTGGCCCTTCGGAGGGGACCAGCGCCTGCGCGACCTTGCGCGCCACGTCGCCCGGGTGCATCCGAACTTTGACATGGAACGCGCCATCGAGTTGCTGGCCTGGTTCGACGTTCCCGAGAGTCGCCACCCCATGGCCCTCAGCCGTGGACAACGCACGGCCGCCTTCCTCAGCCTGGCGTTGGCGGCCCGCGCCCCGCTGACCCTGCTGGACGAGCCCTACAACGGACTCGACGTACCCGCCCGGCAGCGTTTCACACGAGTTCTGCTGGAGGAGCTGCATCTGTTTCCCCGCACCCTGCTGATTTCCACGCACCTGGTCGACGAGGCCGAACCGCTGTTCCAGTACGTGGCCCTCATGGAGGGCGGCCGGGTCACGGCCGCCGACACCGTAAGAGGCCTGGTCACCTCGTTCACGAGGGTGAGCGGGCCGGTCGTGGAGGTGGACGCGCTTCCCAGGCTTGGGCGGTTGGACCGGGAAGGGGCATGGGCCAGTGCGGTGGTCAGGAAGGGAGCGGAGGGTGACCTGCCGGCGAAACCTGTGAGTCTCCGGGAACTGGCCGATCTGTTGATCGGCCCCAGGCGCGACGCCCAAGTGGACGTCGAGGGAGGGAAGTGACGATGAACGGAGATGTCGGTGCGGTGCTGTCCGCCATGGGCGGGCGATTCGCGTGGCGCTATTGGTGGCCCGTGGTTCCTTGGCTGGCGGACATCGTGATGGTTGCCACCTTCCGGCGGGAGAACGTTCAGGAACCGGCAGGTGTGCTTTTCCTGGTCTGCTTGGCAACGGTGCCGCTGCTGTGGCTGTGGGGGGCGCGGTTCACCGTCGCCCTGGGACACGCCAGGCGGCGGGTGTTTCCCATGCTCGTCGCGTTGAGCGTCGGGCTGCCGATGCTCTGGCAGGTCGTCGGCAGCATTTCTCGGCTGACCGTTGGTTTGGGGGACGGAGGCCATTCCGAGGGGCTGTTCCTGTTCTACGGCCTGCCGATCGTGGCACTGCTGATGCTGGGGTGTGCGCTCTGGCTGGGCTACGGCTGGCGTGGGGTGGGGATCGCCATCCTGGGCTGGGGCGCTGCGGTGGCGCTGTTCTACCTGGTGCTGTGGCCCTTGTTCGCCGGGCTCGATCTGGTCGCGTTCATCGTCGGGACCTGCTGGGTGATCCTGATGCTGGTCGGATCCGCCTGGGGAGGCTGGGGAGGTTTCCGGATCGCACGGGCCTGAGTGAGCGGGCGGGTCCGAGCCACACCCGATAGGATGCGGGCCATGTGTTCTGACGTTCTAGCGGCGGTTGCCTGGCCCTACGCGAACGGTCCCCGCCACATCGGTCATGTGTCCGGTTTCGGTGTTCCCTCGGACGTATTCGCGCGCTACATGCGCATGGCGGGACACAATGTGCTGATGGTTTCCGGATCGGACGAACACGGCACTGCAATCCAGGTGAAGGCCGACTCCGAGGGCCTGACGGCCCGTGAATGCGCAGACAAGTACCACCGGGTGATCGCTTCCGACCTGCAGGGGCTGGGATTGTCCTACGACCTCTACACCCGCACCACCACCCCCAACCACTACCGGGTGGTGCAGGAGGTTTTCACGGCGCTGTACGACAACGGTTATGTCATCGCCCAGACCCAGATGGGTGCCATCTCCCCGTCCACGGGACGCACCCTGCCCGACCGTTTCATCGAGGGCACCTGCCCCATCTGCGACTCCTCAGGGGCCCGTGGCGACCAGTGCGACAACTGCGGGAACCAGCTCGATCCGGCAGACCTGATCAACCCGGTTTCCCGGATCAACGGCGAGACCCCGAGGTTCGTGGAGACCGAGCATTTCTTCCTCGACCTGCCGAAGGTCGCGGAACAGCTGACGACGTGGCTCGACTCCCGCGAGGACTGGCGGCCCAACGTCTTGAAGTTCAGCCACAACCTGCTGGAGAAGATCCGCCCCAGGGCCATCACCCGCGACCTCGACTGGGGGGTTCCCGTTCCCCTCGAAGGATGGGTCGATGCGCCCATGAAACGCATCTACGTGTGGTTCGACGCGGTCATCGGCTACCTGTCGGCCTCGATCGAATGGGCCAGGCGCAGCGGGGACCCGGACGCCTGGCGGAAGTTCTGGAACGAGGAGGCCGCCCAGAGCTTCTACTTCATGGGCAAGGACAACATCGTCTTCCACTCCGTCATCTGGCCGGGAATCCTGCTGGGCGCGAATGGGCAGGGAGCCGCCGGCGGCGAGATTAAACCTGCCTTGGGGGAGCTGCAGCTCCCTACGGAGGTGGTGTCGTCGGAGTTCATGACCATGCGCGGCTCGAAGGTGTCGAGTTCGCGGGGTGCTTCCATCTTCGTCGGTGACTTCCTGGACGAGTTCGGACCCGATGCGCTCAGGTATTTCATCGCGGTGGCCGGACCCGAGAACCAGGACACCGACTTCACATGGGAGGAGTTCGTGCGCCGGGTGAACTTCGAGTTGGCCAATGAGTGGGGCAACCTGGTCAACCGCTCCATCTCCATGGCCCACAAGAACAATGGCGCGATCCCCCGGGCCGGGGAACTCACCGAGGCCGACCGTGAACTGCTCGACGCCTCCGCCGCGGCCTTCGCAACGGTGGGGGAGCACATCGCGGCCCGCCGCTTCAAGGCCGGTATCACCGAGGCGATGCGGATCGTCTCCTTGGCGAACAAGTACCTGTCCGATCAGGAACCCTGGAAGCTGAAGGACGATCCGGCCCGCCGCGACACCGTGCTGCACGTTGCGCTGCAAGTGGTATCCGACTGCAACACCCTGCTGACCCCGTACCTGCCGCACTCCGCCCAGGCCGTCTTCGAGGCCCTCGGCAACGAAGGGGTATGGGCGGCCCAGCCGGAGCTCAGGGAGGTCACCGACGGTGACGTCACCTATCCGATCCTGACCGGCGACTACGCGGCCCAGCAGGCGGTGTGGAAACGCCGCCCCGTAGTTGCCGGCACCCCGCTGGCAAAACCCAGCCCGTTGTTCCGCAAACTCGACGAGAAGCTGGCGACGGAGGGGCCGAGCTGGGCGCCGATCCGGAAGGAGTGAGACAAAGAACTCATACCGACTGGAGGCGAGTCGTCTGGCTGTGCCACGACGGGATCGCGGTCAATGCAACAACCCGGGCAGTCTGTGTTCGTGTGTTGCCTTTCCGGCCCGATCACCAGGAGCCCACGCTGGCACTGCCGCCGGAGAATCCCCCGCCTCCGGAGAAGCCGGAATCTCCGGAGGATCCGCTCGAGGCCGCTTGAGCTTCCACAGCGGCCGCTGTGGCCTGGGAGGTGGCCTGTGACAGCGATAGTGAGAAGTCACCGGAGAAGCTGGAAAACGTGGTGGTGAACAGGCTCGCTGAGTTATCGATGTCTGCGCCGTGGTACCAGGAGGTGTCGGGTTGGTAGCGGCCTTCTGCTCCGAGTTGGGCGAATAGTTTGGTCCAGCGTTCGGTGACGCCGAAGATCATGGCATAGGGGAGGTAGCGACTGAAGATATCGGTGCCCTCCTCGAATTTGAGTTGATCTTTTTCTGCGGTGCGTAGGTACAGTTCGAAACCCTTTGCCTGTTCGAGGACTGCTGATCCTTGTGCCGTGCGGGTTGCAAACCTGCGGGACAGGAGGATCAAGCCGATGCCAAACAGTGCAATGGGCAGAGGAACCAGCCCCCAGCCCTTTGCTTGGAGAAGCAGAGCGATCATCACTCCCAGCGGAAGGCTTCCCAGGAATCCGCACATCGCGAGAGTGCACCCCATGCTGTGTGCTTTTTTACGTGCTTCTCTCGGATTGCCGTGGAACCAGCCGAGTGAGACCGTCTGGTCGTAGAGGTCATCACGGAATCTTCGCTGTAGCTGTCCGTACCTTTCGTCACGTAGTTGTGTGAGAGTGACCTCGTCGCCTGCGCTGAAGATGCTGCACAGTAGCTGCCACTCGTAGGTGGCCAGCGCTTTTGTGTCCTGACTGGGGCGACGGGCCAATAGGTGATCACCGTTGGGGAGTGGGGTCAGGGTGAGGTGTCCGCGGACGGCCAGGTCGATGATGGTTGCGGAGATGTTCACGGAGTCGGCGGTGGTGTCCATCAGGGTGCCGATCTCCCCGGGACGGGTGCCCTGGGGTGGCTGGAAGGCGACGGTCACGTTCGTCCTTCCCCGGCGCTTACCCACCGTGGCAGTTGCCCCGGTGGTTGGCGTCAGCCCGGGGGCAAGGCCGAGAAATACCTCGTCACGGGTCCTCCGGTGCCATATCAGGATCAAACCTGCCACCGCCCCCATGCCCAATGCAGCGATGGCGATCCCGGAAGTGGGGGACAAGGAATATGCGCCGGTGAGGGGGTTTGGGTTTTTCGTGATGTTCTGGGTGACCCCGGGGAAGGTGCCGGCAGGGAAACCAGCGGCCACCTGGACCGGGTTTCCGGCTGGGATTCTGCCCACGGTGTAGGAGGCGCTGGAACCGTTGACCTCGGAATCGCAGGGGGTTTTCATTTCCTTGGTGTGCCAGCAGGAAGCCTGCGAGACATCTGCAGGGCCGGTAACTGTTGCTTGAAAGTCTGCGATCTCTGATTTGGTGCCGGAGGAGATCGGGTTCCAGTTGAACTCGTCCAGTCCGCTCTCCGCATGGTTGGGGGCGATCAAGCCGGTGACGTCAAAACTGATCTTATAGGTCTGCGGGGTGGAATACGTGACACCATTGCTCCCCATTTGGATGGAAATGGTGCTGTATTCATCCTGCTCGGTGACTTTTGTGTCGGACCGGGCACTGCTGGGCGAGCTCGTGCGGATGTTGGAGATTCCGTAATTCAGCCACTCATCCTCGTTCTTGGTTCGTTGCCGCGTGGGTAGCGCAATGACGGGTCCGTGCCCTTCGACCTTGGAGAAATCCATCTCGAACTCGTGCTCAACCTGAGCCGTCCCGTCGCTGGTGAGCTTGACGGCGGTTCGCCACCACTTGACGGGAGCCGCGTCGTCCGCATGTGCTTGCGGGCTGGTCACCAACCCACCGAGCACCACGATGATGGCGACGAACAGCCCTGTGAACGATCTGCGCATGGTGCCCAGAGTAGAGCCTCACAAGGGCAAACGGGGTGCGGCCCGCATTTCGGTGGGAACGCACCGACCCCTGGGGCCGGATCCGCGGATCGGTTTCCTCTACCATGATCCGCCGCTGAAGCCGCCTCCGGAAAACCCGCCGCCACCTGAAAAACCGGAACCTCCCGAGGTTCCGGAGGAGGTGTAGCTGGACGAGGAGAAGGAACTCGAACTGTAGCTGCTTGCTCTTGCGGCTTCATGGGCCGTGTACATGGAGTCCGAGAAGTTGTAGCAGAAATTGTAGAACCTGGTGTAAAAGGCGCTGTTCGAGGTTTGGAGATTAACCCCTTGATACCAGGACGTGTCAGCCTCGAAACGGTGCGTCTGCTCGAGCTGGGAGAACAGCTCCATCCACCGCCTCGCCACACCGAAGATCATGGCGTAGGGAAGGTAGCGGCTGAAGATGTCGACGCCCTCCTCGAAGCGCAACTTGTCCGCTTCGGCGGTGCTCAGGTACAGCTCGAAACCACGCGCTTGAACCAAGGCCATGGAGCCCTTGGCCGTGCGTTTCCCGAACTTTCCGGACATCATGAGCACCGCGATGCCGATTGCCACGAGGGGAAGACACGCCAGGCCCCAGCCGAGACCGTAGCCGAGGACCAGGGTGAACAGGCATCCTACGGCACTGATGAAAAAACCGGCGGTGATCCCGGACCAGCGCATGGATTTCGGGTTTTCACGGAACCAACCGAGTTCCGCCACCCGCTGATAGAGCAGCTCCCGGATCTCGGAATCCAGGCCGTCGTATTTTTCGTCGCCGAGCTCCTTCAGGGTGACCTCATCGCCCGACTGGAAAAGCTTCGACAGCAGCCTTTTCTCGTACTCGGCGAGTTGTGTCTGATCCTTCTCGGTCCGGGTGAGCAGGTGATCGCCGTCCTCCTGCGCCGTGATCACCAGGTAGCCGCGAACTGCAAGGTCGATGATCGAGGCGGAGACATCGATGAAGTCGGCGTTCGCGTCCATCAGGGTACCGATCTCACCCGGGGTGGCGTTCTTCGGGGGATGGAACTGGACCGCGATGTTCAGGTTGTCCGGCAGAAAACCGATCTGCTCCCCCTGACCGGCGCGTGGGCTCAAACCGGGGGCCACCCCGAGATAGGCCTCGTCCCGCGCGTACCGGTTGCGGATCTTGACGATGGCGAATGCAGCCCCTGCGGTCGTCACCAGCGTCGCCGCCCCCGTGAGCGGCGTCAACGAGAAGGCGTTGCTGAGGGTTCGCCGGTATTCCACGTTCTGCTTCGCCTCGGGAAAGGTACCCGCCGGGAATCCCGCCACCACCTGCACAGGCGTTCCGGGGCTGATCGAGGACAAACTGTAGGTGGCTGTTTTCTCGCTGTTGCTGGATGTGCAGGACTGCTTGTAGTTGCTTCCGGTCCAGCAGGCGGCCTTCGACACGGCCTCGGGGCCAGTGACGCTGACCCTGAAGTGGTTGATCCTGCCCCGCCAGTTGCCGATGACATTCCAGTTGAACTCGTCGAGGTGGCTCTCCGGATGGTTGGGGGCGATCAAGCCGGTCACGGTGTAGCTGATCCGGTAGGTGTGTTTCTCGTGAAGGTACTGGTACGTGTCGCCGACCCGAACCTGGATGTTGCCTTCCTTGTCCTCGGTGGTCTGGGTCTGGTCCGGGGCTGTGGAGGAGCTGACCTGGATGCCGGAGATCTCGTAGCGGTAGAACTGGCCATCCTCCCCACCCGGCTGTCGGGTGGGCAGGACGAAAACCGGGCCGCGCCCACGGGTTGTGGAGAAGTCCATCTCGAGTTCGGCGTTCACGTGTGCCACCCCGTCCCGCGACAGGTTGACGTCCACGTTCCAGTGGGTGATCGGGGCCGACTCGTCGGCCCATGCGTGAGGGGCGGCCAGGAAGGCCGTCAGCAGGACGATGGTCAGCGCCAGTAGTCCCTGAAATCCGTGTCGTTTCATGCGCGACTGATTCCTTCCGTTCACCATGAACCCACGCTGGCACCCCCACCGGAAAATCCGCCTCCTCCGGAAAATCCCGAGTCTCCGGAAGAACTGCTTGAGGCTGCCTGCGCTGCGGTCGCAGCGGCCGTGGCCTGTGACAGTGAGTGCGAGAAATCCTGGGAGAAGCTGCTGAGGCCTGCGTAGAAAAGGCCTGTGGAGTGGTAAAGATCCGTGCCGTGATACCAGGAAGTGTCAGCGTGGTAGCGACCCTCGGCGCCGAGCTGGGCGAACAGTTTGGTCCAGCGCTCGGCGACGCCGAAGATCATGGCGTAGGGCAGGTAGCGGCTGAAGACATCGATACCTTCTTCGAATTTGATTTGGTCCTTTTCCGCGGTACGCAGGTACAGCTCGAAACCTCGCGCCTGCTCGAGCGCCGCCGATCCCTGGGCCGTACGGCTTCCGAAACGGCGGGAAAGGAAGATCAACCCGATGCCGAACAAGGCGATCGGTAGGGGAATCAGTCCCCAGCCGAATACCAGCCCCAGGAACAGGCTGCCCGCCAAGCCTGCAACGGCCAGGACAATGCCCAGGGCCAGCGCAGAGTTGCGCGCCTTGCGTGGGTCACCGCGGAACCATCCGAGCGACATCACCTGGGCGTAGAGATTCTTCTTCGCCCTGCTCTGCACATCACCGTATTTCTCACTTCTCAGCTCCTTGAGGGTGACGCTTTTCCCGGCTTTGAAGATGCTGCGGAGAAGCCGCCGTTCATAGTCGGCCAGCTCGTGTGTGCCGCGTTTGCCGGTGCGTTTCAGTACGTGGCCCTTCTTGGGGAGGGGGGCTAGCGTGAGGTAACCACGGACAGCCAGATCGATGATGGTTGCGGAGATGTCCACGGAGTTGGCGGTGGCGTCCATCAGGGTGCCGATCTCTCCGGGGCGGGTACCTTGGGGCGGTTGGAAGGCGACGGCCACGTTCGCCTTGCCCCGGCGTTTCCCCACTCGGGCTGTCTCGCCATCGGCTGGGGCCAGCCCCGGAGCGAGATCAATGAACACCTCGTCCCGGGCCTTCCGATTCCGCATCACGAACAACCCCGCCACGGCTCCTGCTCCCAGCACTGCAGTGGTGGCACCCGTGACCGGATTCAGCGAATAAGCCTCTGAGGCAAGTTCCAAAAGAGTGGGGTCCTTCGTCACGTTCTGGGTGACCCCGGGGAAGGTGCCTGCCGGGAAACCAGCCACCACTTGAACCGGCTCGTCGCTCGGGATCGTGTCCACGGAGTACGACGCGGTGGTGCCGCTGGCGCTGGACGTGCAAGGGGTTTTCAGGTCTCTGGTACGCCAGCAGGCAGTCTTCGAGATGTCTGCTGGGCCGGTGATTGTCACCTGGAAGTTCCGGATTTCTGATTTTCCACCCGTGATGGGGTTCCAACTGAACTCATCCAAACCGCTCTGTGAGTTGTTGGTGGCGATCAACCCGGTGACGTCATAGCTGATTCGATAGGTCTGAGGGGAGTGGTAGACCGTGTTCTTTTCTCCCACCCGGATGCTGACGTTTCCGTCCTCGTGGGTGATTTTCGTCTCGGAATTGGCGCCACTGGGAGAACTCACGTCAATGTTGGAAATCCCGAAGTTCAACCACTCCCGCTCAATGTTGGTTCGTTGCCTCTCAGGAAAAGCGATGACAGGTCCACGTCCTTCGACCTTGGAGAAATCCATCTCGAACTCATACTCGATGTGGGCAATTCCGTCGCTGGAAAGATTGACGGTGGTTCTCCACCGGTTCACGGGCGCGGCGTCGTCGGCCCAAGCTCGTGGGCTGTTCGCCAGTCCCACGAGAACCACCGTGATGACGAGGAACAACCCCTTGAACAACCTACGCATGATTCCCAGAGTAGAGGCCTCCGGGTGCAGACGGACCGTGCCCCGGAGTTCGTGGAATTCCTCAGCTCAGGCCGAGAACGGACTGCATCTGCCCCCGGAGCGCCATCATCCGGATTTCGGCGGCCAGCCTGGCGGCCGCGCCGTCCCGGGACCTCTCGGGTGTGAGCCGCACCTCCAGGTAGCACTTCAGTTTCGGTTCGGTCCCGGACGGACGCACCACCACGTGCACCTCGTCGCCGGACAGCTCCACCGCGTCGGTCGGGGGAAGCCCGGAGGTGCCCTCCGCCAGGTCGCGGTAGGTGACGGGCGCGTGCAGGAGGGACGTGGGTGGGTTCTCGCGCAGTCTGGCCATGGCGTCGGTGATCAGGGAGAGATCACTGACGCGGATCGCCACCTGGGACGTGGCGTGGAGCCCCAGCTCGGCGGTCAGCTCGTCCAATCGGTCAGCCAGGGTGAGGCCCTCGGCCCGCAACCCGGCGGCCAGTTCGAGAACCATGAGAGCCGCGGTCAGGCCGTCCTTGTCCGGGACCGCTCCGGGGTCGCAGCAGTAGCCGATGGCCTCCTCGTAGCCGAAGGCGAGATCCGGAACTCTCCCGATCCACTTGAAACCGGTGAGGGTGGTGACGTGATCTCGTCCCCTCGCGGCGGCCAGTGCGGCGAGGGCACCGGAGGAGACCACCGAACTGGCCAGTACCCCCTTCGTGCCTCGCCGGATCATGTGCCCCGCGAGCAGCAGGCCCAGCTCGTCGCCCGTCAGCATCCGCCACCGGTCGTCGACGACAGCGGCGACCGCGCACCTGTCGGCGTCGGGATCGTTCGCCACCACCAGATCGGCCCCGGTTCTCCCGGCCAGCGCCAGGGCCATGTCGATCGCACCCGGTTCCTCCGGGTTCGGGAAGGCGACGGTGGGGAAGTCTGGATCCGGTTCGGCCTGTTCTGGAACCTCGTGGGCGGGAGGGAACCCCGCAGCCCTGGTCAGCTCCCGGAGGGTGCGGGCCCCCACGCCGTGCATCGCGGTGTGCACCCAGGTGATCTCGCGGGCAGCCCCCTCCGGGACGAGACCGGCGCTCCGGGTCACGTAGTCGCGGGTGATCTGGTCGCACATCACCTCGTACGAGTCGCTGCGCGGAAGCCGGGCGAGGGAATCGACGGGGTGGGCGGCGATGTGGTCGGCGATCTGTGTGTCCGTCGGCGGGATGATCTGCGACCCGTCGCCGAGGTAGACCTTGTAGCCGTTGTCGACGGCAGGGTTGTGGGAGGCCGTCACGACGATCCCCGCGACGCAGCCGTAACGGCGGATGCCGAAGGAAACCAGGGGGGTCGGGACGGGTGCTCCCGTGAGCAGCACCTTGAAACCCGCCCCGGCCAGGATCTCCGCGGTGTCGCGGGCGAACTCCTCGGACTTGTGGCGGGCGTCGTGACCGACCAGCACCTGCCCGCCGGCGTGGCCGTGTTCCTCCAACCAGTCGGCCACGCCAATCGCGGCCCGGGCAACCACCAGGCGATTCATGCGGTTCGGACCGGCCCCCATCCGGCCCCTGAGCCCGGCCGTACCGAAGACCAACGGGCCGCTGAAGGCATCCTCAATGACCTCCGAGGCTCCCGGATCCCCGGAATCGGCCGCCCCCAGCAGTTCTTCGAGTTCGGCGCGGGTGTCCGGATCGGGGTCAGCGGCCAGCCAGGAGCGGGCCGCATCCCGGGCGGTCACAACACACCCACTATTCCCGCCAGCAACGAGGCCAGCCGCGGACCGGCGTCGCGCCCGGCCTGCAGCACCTCGGTGTGATCGAGCCCCGAATCCGTCAGGCCCGCGGCGGCGTTGGTCACCAGGGAGAGCCCCAGCACCTCCAACCCGGCCTCGCGGGCGGCAATGGTCTCGAGCGCGGTCGACATCCCGACCAGGTCTCCCCCCAGCAGCCCCGCCATCCGCACCTCGGCGGGGGTTTCGTACTGGGGGCCGCGGAACTGCACGTAGACGCCCTCGGGAAGCGCCGGGTCCACTGTCCGGGCCAGGTCACGCAACCGACCCGAGTACGCCTCGGTCATGTCGGTGAAGGTGGCCCCCCGAAGCGGGGTGGCGCCGGTCAGGTTGATGTGGTCGCGGATCAGGACGACACTGCCCGGTGCCCACGCCGGGTTCAAGCCGCCACAGCCGTTGGTGAGGACCAGGGTTGTGGCGCCCCAGGCGGCGACGGTGCGCACCCCGTGGACCACCGGATTGACTCCCCGGCCCTCGTAGTAGTGGGTGCGGCCCCTCAGGACTGCGGCGATCCTGCCGCCCGCGGTCCGGATCAACCTCAACACACCACCGTGACCCTTCACGACGGGCGCGGTGAAACCGGGTACCGCGTCGAGCGTGATCTCGCCGAGCCCTTCACCCAACTGATCGGCCCCGGTGGACCAGCCGGAGCCCAGCACCAGCGCCAGGTCGATGTGGTCCATACCGAACCGAGAGGAGAGGAACTCGACGGCCTGGTGAGCCAACTTCGTGGGATCATCGCTCATGCCTCCAGCGTAATGGCGAATGAACCGACGGTGGCGGTGGCTCAGCTGCGGAGCAGACGTCCTTCCGAATCCGTGGAGTCGGTGGACAGCAGGATGATTCCGTCGATCAGGGGCCAGATGTACAGCGTCATCCAGCCGAACAGGAGCTGGCACACGGCGAGACCGTAGTGGCCGGTGTAGAAGCGTCCGGCCCCCAGAGGGCCGAGAAAAATTTCCAGCAGTCCCGCGACGAGTTTGGATTTCTCCGAGTACGGAACTCCCGTGATGGGGTGTGATCCCCAAGGAGCATACGGGTTCGGCGCGCCGGGGGCATAGGCACCGTAGGGAATCTGGCCCGGGGGTTGCTGGTTCCCGTAGGGATCTGTGGGCTGGGATGATTCATAGGGGAACTGGGACATGTGACTTGAATCTCCTCATGAAGCTCGAAGAAAAAGATTATAGGGCCAGAAGGGGTCTGCGCGACACCAGAGGTCAACGTCTGAGCCAGGACCTCGCCTTGGCGATGCGTTCCGTGACCTGTTCGGTTGTCGCCTGCGCCAGCGGCGGGCCACCGCACTCGCGGCGCAGGTCGGCGTGGACGTGGCTGTGGGGGCGCTGTTCCAGGCGAGCCAGCTGGGCCACCAAGGAGTTGAGTTCCTTGCGCTGGTTCGCGAGTGCCCTGTGCAGCGGCACCTCCGGTTGTGATTTCGGGTCCTTGCGTTCGCGCCGTCTGAGCTGGCGGCGTTGCCGTTCGGCCAGGAGAGTGCTCACCTGCTCGGGTTCCAGGAGACCGGGCAGGCCCAGGTAGTCGAGTTCGTCCTGTGAGGTGGGTTCGGCGTGCATCCCGAAGGCCTGGGAATCGAATAGCACGTGGTCGAAGGTGGCCTGGGACTCGAGGGCCTCGAACTCGCCGAGGAGGTCATCGGAAGCCGTTTCTTCGCGGTTGGCCGCATCGATGAGGGCCTCTGTTTCCGCCCAGATGTCGGTTTCCCCGGAGCGGGGACGTCCCAGCACGTGGTCGCGTTGCCGCTCCAGCGTCGCGGCGTGGGCCAGCAGGATCGGCACGGTGGGCAGGAACACCGTCGCCACTTCGCCGCGCCGCCTCGAACGCACGAACCTGCCCACCGCCTGGGCGAAGAACAACGGCGTCGAGGTGGACGTCGCATAGACTCCGACCGCCAGCCGGGGTACGTCCACTCCCTCCGAGACCATCCGGACCGCCACCATCCAGCGATCCTGGCCCGCGGCGAACTCCTCGATCCTCCCACCGGCCCTGGCATCGTCGGAGAGGATCACGGTGGGGCGTTTCCCTGTGAGCTCGGTCAGGATCTTCGCGTAGGCGCGTGCCACGGTCTGATTGGTGGCTATCACCAGGCCGCCTGCGTCGGGGATGGCGCGCCGCACCTGTGTCAGGCGCTGGTCGGCGGCCCGTAGCACGGCGGGGATCCACTCGCCCGTCGGTGACAGGGCGGTGCGCCAGGCGTGGGCGGTCAGGTCCTTGGTGAGCATCGTCCCCAGGTCGGCGTCGAGCACCTCCCCGGAACGCATCCGCCAACGCATCTGCCCGCCGTAGTTCATGAAGATCACGGGCCGCACCACGTGGTCCGTCAAGGCCTCCCGGTAGCCGTAGGTGTAGTCGGCCCGCGAGATTCTGACCCCCGACTCGGATTCCTCATAGGTCACGAACGGGATCGGGCTGTCGTCGGAACGGAACGGGGTGCCGGTGAGCGCAAGGCGGCGGGTGGCCTCGGAGAAACCCTGCAGGATGCCGTCCCCCCAGCTCCGGGTGTCGCCTGCGTGGTGGATCTCGTCGAAGATCACCAGCGTGGAAACCTGGTTGCACAGTGCCTCGTAGGCGTAGGCGCGCAGGGAGACCCCTGCGTAGGTCACCACCGACCCGTCGAACTGTCTGGAGCGTCCCCGTTTCACCCCGCCAGTGCCGGGATCCAGGTGGATGCCGACCCGGGCGGCGGCATCGGCCCACTGCGTCTTGAGGTGTTCGGTGGGGGTCACCACCACGATGCGTTTCACGGTTCGGGTGTGCAGCAGCTGATGGGCGACGCGCAGTGCGAAGGTTGTCTTGCCGGCACCGGGGGTGGCCACGCACAGGAAGTCGCGGGGCTGGGTCGTCGCGTACAGCTCGAGGGCGGCCACCTGCCAAGCTCGGAGACTCTGCGCGGTGCCCCAGGCGGCGCGCTGCGGGAACGCGGGGGAGAGGTGTTCGAACGCGGAGGAAGTCATACGGCCCCGAAGCGTACCCCAGGTCAGCGACATCCTCCGGCACCACGACGCCGGAGCCGCCTACTCGATGAGCTCATTCATCAGCACGTCCAGCGGGGCGGCCCGTCGGCGTTCCTCCGCGACGGCCTGCCACTGCCGGACCCGGTCGGTGATCACGGCATCCACCGGCCAGTTGACGAATTTCTGCATTGATTCCTCGGTGTTGACGGTCCACACCGCGGTTCTTTTGCCTGCCTCGTGTATCTGGGTGATCGTGTCGCTGGTGGCGGCGTCCTCCTCAAGGATCAGGTAGTCGCCGACCAGGTGTGCGGTGTCCCCGAAGGACAGGAAATAGATGAAACCGCTCGTCACCTCGGGGTGGCGTTCCTCAATTCCGGTGATCAGCTCGTACTTGAGCGATATCACCACCACGCGGTCCAGCATGTCGTGGCGTTTCACGGCCGCCACGGCGTCGTCGGCCATCTGCTGGTCGGCGCTTCTACCCTTGAGTTCGAGGAAGACCCCGATGCGCCCGCGGGTTCTCTCCAGGAGTTCCTCCAGGGTGGGTACCCTGACACTGCTGAATCTGCCATTTGATTTCTCGCCGAGATCCAACTCCCGGATCTCTGCCAGCGTCATTTCGTGGACTGCGCGGCGTTCGTGGGTGAACCGCGAGAAATTCTCGTCGTGGAAAACCACGTATTGGCCGTCCTTGGTGCGCTGGATGTCCATCTCGACGTAGTTGGCTCCGGCGGTGATCGATTGCTCGACCGCTTCCATGCTGTTCTCCACCGCGGTGTCTTCTGGTCCGCCGCGATGCCCCACCACCGCGATGTCGGGAGCAGCCGTCAACTCGTCGGCGGTGGTGGTGAAGAAACCGGCGATGCCGACCACGAACGCCGTGACGAGAAAACCAAGTGCGACCCGGTGCCCGAGGGCCCGGTCGAGGAGGCTCGGACGTTTCTTGGGGGGCATGGTGGGAACGACGTCGGCCAGCGGCCTGAGCGGATCGGAATCGGGCAATTTCCGCAGGAAGGCGTAGTAGCGGTTGGTGAGCAGGTACAGCTCCAGCGGCACCGCGAAACTGGCCATCAGGCCGACCACCAGGGCCAGCAGTACCACGAAAACGGAACCAACGAAGGTCGAGAGGACGGTGGCATCGTCCGGGACGGCCATCCTGCCCAGGAGATAGAGGCCGGCGACCGCCCCGATGACGAGCGCGGCGAGGAGGGCGAAGAACAGGACCGAGAGAAGCATGAAGGCCGCGAAGCGCAACACGTTCGGTTTTATCAGGCGAATACTCGCCCTGATCGCGGCGAGGACCTTGAGATCGCCGAGCAGCATGAAGTGGAAGACGAAGACGATCATCAGAGCCGCGACGTGCATCAGGGCCACGAGGCTCCAGTAGGCGACGGTGTACAGGGGGTTGGCAAGAATGGTGGTGGTGATGAAATTCGGAATGCGAAACCTGGTGAGGAAGCTCGGGTTCAGCGCCGAACCCGTCAACGGCAGCACCACCAGCGCGAACGGCAGGAGAAGAACCAGACCCGGCCCGGTGATCTTGAGCAGGGAACGGAGAATGCTTCGGATGACGGTGAAATAGGAGGGTTTGGTGTCGCTTCCGATCGCGATGGCGCTCAGTTTCACGAACCCGCCGACCTCCAGCAGGGTCGTCAACAACACCATCGTCAGAGCGAGCAGGATGAACAGTGCCCCCGGGGTGGAGAGCAGGAAACGGCCCGCGTTGGCGTTGTTCAGGGATACCAGGCCCCGCATCGCGAACAGGTACTTCGCGGCCCACCAGAACAAAGGAAAGAGGACCGTGGCCCGGAGAATGCTTGTGACGATCAGATACCGGAACATGAGGCCGGCGGATCGAAGGAATCCACCGATCCCTCCTCGAAGTTCCCTGAACACGTGCACCGCCTACCCTCATCGGACGAGTGCCTCATTTTTCCGCATGACCAGAAATCCCGCCACTGGGCGGTCCTACGCTTTCCCGGTCGAAGGGACTCGGCGGGCCGGGTTCATGGAACCGGGGCCGAACGGGTCAGTCGTCGAGGAGCCCCATCAAGAGGGAGAACCCCCCGAACAGCAATGCGCCCTTCGCCAGTCCCTGAACCACCGGATCCAGCCCATAGGGCTCGTAGTAGCCGCGCGCGTAGGCGGCGTGCCCCTGATCCTGCCAATAGGGCACCGCCTGGTAGCCCTGCTGAACCATACGGATGTGCGGATCCGCGCCGGAGGTGACGCGGGCCGCATCGAGCGCACAGGCCGGAACCTCGCGTGGCGCACCGCCGGGAGGCGCCCATGTTACGTTCTTGGTGGAGGGTCCGTGGGCCGGGTCGAAGAAACACGGTGGGCGGCGTTCCGGCACCGGTTTGCCCTGGGCACGGGATTTCACGCACGCCATCGCGTAACGCCCCTCCTCAAGGATGTGGGCGATGGCGGCGGCGTCGGATTCGTAACGCGCCTGGTTCATGGCCTGTTTGGCGTTCTCGTAGGCGTCGAGGGCCTCCGAGTAATTCGTTCGGGCCTCCTCACTCAGCTCGATGCCCACCACGTCCAGGTCAAGATCACGCAGCTCGTCACCGAAACGCGTGATGTCTGCATCCAAGGATGCGCGTGCCGCATCCCCGAGGGGGACCTCACCGTATCGAACCGGTCCCGCGCCGAGCTGTTGCGGCTGCTGACCGCTGTTCAACGCGCGCGAGCCCCTGAGTGCCAGGAAGATCATCCCGGCCACAATCATCATGATCATCAAGCCACCAAGGCTCACGGCAAATCACTCCTAGAAAGCGCCCTGTACTCTCAGGTTACGCCACACCACCAAAGCGGGGGCTTTGCGGTTCCCGTGGACTTCACGCGGCGGGACGAAGGGAGTGGATGACATCGTGAGAACCTCGATACGGGCCAGGAGGTGGGAGGAGCTGACCCGGGACGAGTTCTTCGGGATCGTGTCCCTGAGATCCGAGGTGTTCTTCGTGGAGCAACGCATCGACATTCCTGATCTCGATGACCTCGACCGGCATCCCGAGACCTTCCATTGGTGGATCCCCGACGAAACCGGTTGTGCCGGATACCTGCGCACGGTGTTGCTCGGTGAACCCGAGTTGGGGGCGACCCGATCCCTCGGAAGGGTGGCCGTCAGGGCCGACAGGCGCGGCGAAGGCCTGGCGCGTGCGCTGGTTGCCGCCGTGCTGGGGCGGTTCGGCGGACAGCCGATCGTGATCCACTCGCAGAGCCACGTGGTTCCGCTCTATCGTGAGTTCGGGTTCGAACCGGTGGGCTCGGAGTACTTGGAGGCGGGCATCCCGCACACGAGGATGCGCCGACCCGGGGAGATTCGGGTCAGTGCCGTGGTTCTGACCGATGTGGCGGGCCGGGTGCTGATGGTCCGCAAACGCGGCACGGATTCCTTCCTCAACCCGGGCGGGAAACCCGAACCCGGGGAAACCCCGGAGCAGTGCGCTGTCCGCGAGTTGCGTGAGGAGCTGGGGCTGGAACTCGACCCGGAGGGGCTGCTGCCTCTGGGAAGGCATCGTGCCGCGGCCGCCAATGAGGCCGACACCGTTGTTCTCGCCGACGTCTTCCGCGCACCCGATCCCCTCGACCGGCTCCCGGTTCCGCGGTCCGAGATAGAGGAGGCCCGGTTCGTGGACCCGGCCTCCCCGGAGCCCGGATGGGCTCCCTTGTTCACCGAGCGGATCCTGCCTCTGCTCAACCGTCCAGTCGGCTGAAGTCCAGGGTGCGCAGCACGAGTTCCCCGGCCTCGTCGCAGGCGTCGAGATCGACGGTGGCGAGGATGGACCAGTCGCGGTTGCCCGCGGGGTCGTCAATGATCTGACGCACCTCCCAGAGCCTGCCGCCCCGTCTCGGTTCGACGACGAAGAACTCGGGACCGCGCGCATCCGCGCCGACGCCGATGTCCTCGTGCTCGTCCCAGTAGTCGCCCAGGGCGTTGTCCCAACGCTGCCGGGTCATGGGATCTCCGCTGGTCAGGACGGCCAAACCGTCCACGTCGTCGTCGGCACACAGCTCCACACGCCGCCACATGGCGTTTCGCACCATCACCCTGAAGGCGCGTTCGTTGCCCGTGACAGGCCGTGCCGGGGGAGCCACCTCGGCCCGCTGCTCGGTGGGAACCCCGGCCAGGGCGGCGAGTTCGTTCCACTCGTCCAGCAGCGACGAGTCCACCAGCCTGGTTATCTCGCCGAGCCAGGCGATCAGGTCCTCCAGCTCGCCGGTGCGCAGCCCCTCGGGAATGCTCTGCCGCAACGCCCGGTAGGCGTCGGTGAGATAGCGCAGCAGCACCCCCTCGGTGCGCTGCAGCTTGTAGTGGGCCACGTACTCGCCGAAGGTCATGCCCTGGGCGTACATGTCCCGCACCACCGACTTCGGACTGACCGGGGTCTCCGACAGCCAGGGATGCGCCACCGAGTACTCGATGTGGGCCTGCTCCAGCAGCTCGGCCAGGGGCTGGGGCCAGGTGATCTCCTCCAGGGCCTCCATGCGTTCCTCGTAGTCCCAGCCGTCGGCCTTCATCTCCGCGACCGCCTGGCCGCGCGCCCTGAACTGCTGGGCCAGCAACACCACTCGGGGGTCCTCCAGGGTCGCCTCGATCACGGAGACCACATCGAGGGCGTAGTCGGGGGAGCCGGGGTCGAGGGTCTCGACCACCGCCAGCGCGAAGGCCGACAGAGGCTGGTTCAGTGCGAAGTCACGCTGCAGATCGACGTTCAACCGGTAGCGGCGACCGCCGGGGGTGGGTTCAGACAGGCGGGTGATCACCTCGGCCCGCAGCAACGACCGGCCGAGCCCGGCGGCGCGGCGCAGCATGGCGCGGCGTGCCTTCGGCTCCGGGTTGGTGGAGTCGATCAGGCGGGCGACCGCGACGCCGGTCTCCTCGTCCCGCTGCAACAGGTTCAGCAGCAGGGCATGACTGATCCTCATCCGGGCGTGCAGCTGCTCCGGGGATGAATCGATCAGTTTGGTGAAGGTGGCCTCCGTGTAGTTGACGAAACCCTCCGGTGGTTTCTTGCGCCGTACCGACCGCAGTTTCTTCTCGTCTCCCTGGTGTTTGGCCAGGATCCGGGCGTTCTCCACCTCGTGCTCGGGGGCCTGGGCCACCACGTTACCGATGGAATCGAAACCGGCGCGGCCCGCGCGGCCCGCGATCTGGTGGAACTCGCGGCTGCGTAGCACCCGCTGGCGCCGGCCGTCGAACTTCGTCAGGGAGCTGAACAGCACGGTGCGGATGGGAACGTTGATACCGACCCCCAGGGTGTCGGTGCCGCAGATCACCGCCAGCAACCCGCGCTGGGCCAGTTGCTCCACCAGGCGCCGGTAACGCGGCAACATCCCGGCGTGGTGGACCCCGATCCCGCTGCGCAGCAGCTTGGACAGCGTCGCCCCGAAACCACCGGCGAACGAAAACCCCGAGATGGCCCGCTTCAACTCCTCCGGGACCGCGGCACCGGCCTTGCGCACCACTCCTTGGCTGAGCAGGGCCGTCGCCTGCTCGACGGCTGCCCCCTGGGTGGGGTGGACGATGTAGACGGGCGCTTGGTGGGTTTCGACGATCTCCGTAATGGTCTCGTGAAGCGGCGCCAGCGACCAGCGGTAGGTGAGCGGGACGGGGCGGGTAGCCCCGCCGATCACGGCCGTTTCGCGGCCGGTGCGCCGGGTCAGGTCATCGGCAAGTGCCGTCACGTCCCCGAGGGTCGCCGACATGATCACGAATTGCGCCTGGGGGAGTTCCACCAGCGGAACCTGCCACGCCCAGCCGCGTTCTGGTTCGGCGAGGAAGTGGAACTCGTCCATCACCACCTGCCCGGCATCGGCGCCGCGCCCCTCCCGCAACGCCAGGTTGGCCAGGATCTCGGCGGTGCAGCAGACGATCGGGGCGTCGGCGTTGACCGAGGCGTCCCCCGTGACCATCCCGACCCGCTCGGCCCCGAACGCTTCGCACAGGGCGAAGAACTTCTCGTTCACGAGGGCCTTGATGGGGGCGGTGTACCAGGTGCGGCGACCCTCCGCCAGGGCCGCGAAGTGGGCGCCGAGCGCGATCAATGACTTCCCGGAGCCCGTGGGTGTGGTGACGATGGCGTTGTCGCCCGCGAGAACCGCCAGCAGCGACTCCTCCTGGTGTGGGTACAGCGAGATGCCCGAGGACTCCACCCACCCGGTGAAGGCGTCGAGGAGGGCATCGGGGGAGGGATCCCGGGGCAGGAGGTCGCTGAGGTTCGTCATGGCGTTCCCGATTCTCCCACGAAGTCTGCGGAGGGAACCGGGCCGTGGAGGGCCCTGCACCGAGGTCGCGCCTTCTGAGCCTGGCATCCCCGGGCTGTGGGTTTCCTGGAGCCTGTCAGCGCCAAACTCGGGCCCGGCGGCCTGGCATCCCCGGGCTGTGGGTTTCCTGTGAACCCGGCTGCAGGGGGTTTGCGGCGCCGGATCCCTGCATAGCCTCGACAACATGGAAACTGAAATAGTGCGTGGCCTGGTCGCAATGTCACAGGGTGTCCCCGTGACGCTCAAGGAGATCGTCATACCCGACCCGGGGCCGGGAGATGCGGTCGTGCGGGTCCTCACCTGTGGGGTCTGTCACACCGACCTGCACTACCGGGACGGCGGCATCAATGACAACTTCCCGTTCCTGCTGGGACACGAGGCAGCGGGGATCGTGGAACGCATCGGCGACGGGGTGACCAATGTGTCCCCGGGGGATTTCGTGGTGCTGAACTGGCGGGCCGTGTGCGGCACATGCCGGGCGTGCGGACGCGGCGAACCCCAGTATTGCTTCGCCACCTTCAACGCCTCCCGGCCGATGACCCTCACTGACGGCACAGAACTCACCCCTGCGCTCGGGATCGGTGCCTTCGCCGAGAAAACCCTCGTTCACTCCGGACAGTGCACCAAGGTCGATCCCGAGGCGCGCCCGGCCGCAGTGGGGCTGCTGGGCTGCGGCGTGATGGCGGGACTCGGGGCCGCCATCAACACCGGGGATGTGAAGCGCGGCGAAAGCGTCGCGGTGATCGGCTGCGGTGGAGTCGGATGCGCTGCCGTCGTCGGCGCGGCGTTGGCCGGTGCAAGCCGGGTCATCGCGGTCGACCTGGATGAGAGGAAACTTCGCTGGGCCCGCGATCTGGGGGCCACCGACGTCGTGGACAGCAGGAAACAGGATCCCGTGACGGCGATCCGCGCCCTCACCGAGGGCTTCGGGGCCGATGTGGTGATCGACGCCGTCGGTCTGCCGGAAACCTGGGAGCAGGCCTTCTACGCCCGCGACCTGGCGGGAACCGCCGTGCTGGTCGGAGTACCCACCTCGGACGAGAAGGTGCCCCGGATCCCGCTGCTCGACGTCTTCAGTCGCGGTGGTTCCCTGAAATCGAGTTGGTACGGGGACTGCCTGCCCAGCCGCGACTTCCCGGTGCTCGTCGATCTCTACCGCCGGGGGCGGTTGGACCTTGACGCCTTCGTCAGCGAGGAAATCGCCCTGGACGAGGTGGAGCGGGCCTTCGACCGGATGAAACAGGGTGAGGTCCTGCGATCGGTGGTGGTCCTGTGAACGCCGGACGGGCCACGGGCTCGGTGATCCCGGACCTCGAGGGTGCACGACGAGCGAGCCACAGAAACGTTCTCCTGCTGCTCCTCCCGCCGTAGGAGGGTTGATCCCGGTCAATTCCCGGGAGGTTTCGTGTCGGTGGGGCCCGTTACTCTCTGGCCCCATGGGTGAACCGTGGACAGTGGATCGGGTCGAAGCAGCCGCCCCCGATGCCTCGTCGATCAAGGCGGGCCGCAAACTCGCCACACCGGGTCCGTGGTCCGAGATCGGATTCCAGGGGGATCTGCTGTGGGGCGCCTGCCAGGGGTCGGGAAGGACACCGTACCGGGTGAGCGTCGACGTGGCCTCACCCGCTTACAAGTGCTCCTGCCCCAGCCGCAAGTTTCCCTGCAAGCACGCCCTCGCCCTGCTGTTCCTGTGGGCCCAGGGCCGGGTTTCCGAATCCGGTGAGGTGGCCGAGTTTGCTTCCCAGTGGGCGGATGCGCGCGAGGCCCGCGCTGCCAGGAAAACCGAGCCGGGACAACGAACCGAGGAACAACGGGCGGCTGCAGCCAAAAGGGTCGCGCAACGCGAGGGGAGGATCACCGACGGTCTGGCCGAGCTCGATCGTTTCCTGGCCGACCAGCTCCGGGAGGGCCTGGCCACCCACGCCGGGGAACGGTCGCGGCGCCTGGAACACATGGCGGCGCGCATGGTCGATGCGCAGGCCCCGGGCGTCGCATCCCGGCTCCGGGAACTCGCCGCCCAGCCGTCGTCGGGCGACTGGCCCACCCGCGTCGTTGACGAGTACGGTTCCCTGCACCTCCTGGCCCGGGCATGGGCCGGACGCGAGAAACTACCCGGTGATCTCGTGGCGATCGTGCGATCCCGCATCGGGTTGAGCACCCGCACCGAGGACGTGCTCGCGACCCCCGGCATCAAGGACCGCTGGGTGGTGCTGGGCATGCGCGATGCTGATGAGGAACAGGTCAGCGTGCGGCGCGTCTGGCTGTGGGGCCGCGACACCGGCACCCGTGCCCTCGTGCTTTTCTTCACCCGGGTCGGCGACGGCTTCGACACCGGCCTCTACCCGGGTTCCGAGATCGACGCCGACCTCCACTTCCACCCCGGGCGGCTCCGGCTGAGGGCGGTCGTCGGGGCCCGGCGCGCCGAGTCCCGGCGGGTAGACGGCTGGGAAATCGTGGGCGATGACGTCGCAACCGCCGTCGCCGGGTTCCGTGAAGCGGTGGCCGCCGATCCATGGTGCGAGGCCTGGCCGGTGGCCATCCACGGGTCGCTGGCCTGGGACGACGGGGCGTGGCTGGTCGCGGGGCGGGCAGTGCCCCTGACCGGCAACACCACCGACCACTGGCGCCTGCTCACCGAGCTGGGCACCACTCCCACCACCGTGTTCGGTGAGCTCGGTGCCGATGGCCTACGACCCATCGCCCATCTGCAGGAAGCGACGGTGCACCCACTGTGAAACCCTCCCAGCTCATTGCTGCTTCCCTGGTGGGCAGCTCCGAACCGGATCTTCTCGACCACGCAGCCCGGCAGGCCTGCGTGCACCGCGCTCATGTTCGCACCCGAGAGCTGGCGGTGTACCCGCCCGCGCCGGCGCAGGAACCCAATCAGCCCCCGAGCGCGTTCGTCACCACGATGAATGCGGTTCGCGCCCGTCCCCCGGCCATGCGTGACCCGATCCTGCTCGAGGCGTTGACGCTGCTCGCCGAAGCGGGACTGGTGCTGCCCACCCGGCTCATCGTCCCCCTGTTGGAGGTTGCCGAGGGCAACCGGCAGATCGCGGCCCGGCTTCCCGCGGTGCTGGGTTCCCGGGGCCGCTGGCTGGTGGGGCTTGGCGACGCCTGGCTGAGGGGCCGGGCCGTGGCCGGACCGGAACCGTCGGACTGGGACGAGGGAAACCTTCCCGAGCGCCTCGCGTGGCTACGACACCTGCGCACCGCCGATGCCGCTGCAGGACGGGAACTGGTCGAACAGACCCGGAAGGAGAAGGCGGCGGACCGGGCCCAGATCATCGCGGCCCTGGAAGTGGGTCTGGGACCGGATGACGAGGAACTGCTGGAGCGGTTCCTGAAGGACCGCTCCAAGACGGTTGCGGGGGTCGCGGCGGGGCTGCTGGCCCGGCTCGAGGGTTCGGCCTACCTGGCCCGCGCGGTCGGGCTGGCCCGCGCCAGCTTCACCCGGGTGGAGAAACCCCGGAAGGGGCTGCTCGGGAAACTGCGTGCCCCGAAACGTTCCATCGTCGCCGTCGCACCGCCTGAGAAGGAACTGGCAGCCGACCTCCACGCCGTTGTCGCATCGATCAGCGGCGTCAAGGGCCCCGCCGGGCGGGTGCAGCACCTCGTCGCGGTGGTACCGCCGAAATGCTGGGCGGAGCTGGGGCTCAGCGTCCGCGAACTCGCCCCCGGTGTGCTGCTGGACGACGAGCCGGTTCCGCTCTTTCCGGCCCTGACCAGCGCCGTGCTCCGCTGGGGTGATGCCGATGCCGCCCGTGAACTGCTCGATGAGCATCCCGAACCGGCCCTCGCGCTGCTCCTGCCCCCCGCGACCCGCGACGCCTTCCTGGCGGATGCGATCCGTTCCACCGCGCTCACACAATTCCCCGACATGTGCCGCCGGTTGCAGCAGCAGGACGGGCTGCGTCTCGGTCCCGGGGCGACCAGGGCAGTCGTGGATGGTATCCGGGCCTGCGTGAACGCCAAAACCGGTGGTCACCAGGCTGCCACCCAACTCCTGGCGTTCTCGACCGATCCCCAGGAGATTCCCGAGCTACTGGAACGTCTCACGGCGCTGAAGGAAGATCCCGACCTCTCACACCCCGGTCAGAGCGCCGTACGCGACGCCCTCGCCGCCCTGACCCTGCGCTACAGCATCCACGAATCCATCGCTCACACCAAGGAACCCAAATGACTGAAACCGTGCTTCGCCCACACGCCGAACAGGCCTTCGCCCACGAACTCGACGCCCTGGCGAAGATCGACGACAAACCGCGCCCGGCGAACTGGCGGCTCTCGCCCTGGGCGGTGGTTCAGTACCTGATGGGCGCAACCCTGCCCGAGGGCACACAGATCACCCCGAAATACGTGGGCAACCAGCGGCTGATCGAGGTCGCAGTGGCCACGCTCGCCACCGACCGGGCGCTGCTGCTGCTGGGCGTGCCGGGCACCGCCAAGTCGTGGGTCTCCGAGCACCTGGCGGCGGCGGTCTCGGGCGATTCGACGCTGTTGGTGCAGGGCACCGCGGGCACCGCCGAGGAGGCCGTGCGCTACGGCTGGAACTACGCCCGCCTGCTCGCGGAGGGACCCTCGGAGGCGGCGCTGGTGCCCTCGCCGATCATGACCGCGATGGGGCGTGGCGCCATCGCCCGGGTCGAGGAACTCACCCGGATGCCATCTGATGTCCAGGACGGCATGATCACCACCCTCAGCGAGAAGACGTTGCCCGTGCCGGAGCTGGGCATGGAGGTGCAGGCCCGCGCCGGGTTCAACCTGATCGCCACCGCCAACGACCGGGACCGCGGCGTCAACGACCTCTCCAGCGCGCTGCGGCGCCGTTTCAACACCGTCGTACTGCCGCTGCCCTCGAGTGCCGAGGAGGAACTCAGGATCGTCACCAAGCGTGTCGCCGAACTGGGACGTTCCCTGGAGCTGCCCGAGGCCACCGACGCGATCGCCGAGATCCGTCGCGTAGTGACGGTTTTCCGGGAACTGCGGCAGGGACACACCGAGGACAACAAGACCTCCCTGAAAACCCCGTCCGCCACCCTCAGCGCCGCCGAGGCTATCTCGGTGGTGACCAACGGGCTGGCGCTGGCCGCGCACTTCGGCGACGGTGTGCTGCGGGCCGAGGACGTAGCGGCCGGCATCGTCGGTGCGGTTGTGAAGGATCCGGTGGCCGACCAGGTGATCTGGCAGGAGTACCTCCAGACAGTGGTGCGGGAACGCGACGACTGGAAGGACTTCTACCGTGCCTGCCGCCAGGTGGCGCGGTGATCGAGGACCGTCCATGAGCGAGATCCGGATCTACGGGATCCGTCACCACGGACCGGGATCGGCCCGGTCCTTGCTGCGCGCCCTCGACGACTTCGCCCCCGATGCGATCCTCATCGAGGGACCCGCGGACGCCGACGCGATGGTCTCCCACGTGGCCGGTCTGAAACCCCCGGTAGCGCTGCTGGCGTGGGTGACCGGCGAACCATCCCGGGCCGCGTTCTGGCCGTTCGCCACCTTCTCACCCGAATGGCAGGCCCTCGACTGGGCCACCCGCAACTCCCGGCCCGCATCGTTCATCGACCTTCCCAGCTCGCTCGGCCTCGCCCGCTCCAGGGAGGAACGCACGGTGGAATCGGATCCGCTGGGCCTGCTGGCCGGGGCCGCCGGGTACGACGATCCGGAACGTTGGTGGGAGGACCTCGTCGAGCAGCGTGACGAGAATGTCTTCGACGTGATCGCAGAGGCCATGGCCGCAGTCCGCGAGAACGGCGGCGACGACGAGGAGACCCTGCTGCGCGAGGCACACATGCGCAAGGCGCTGCGAACGGCGAAACGCGCCCACGAGAAGATCGCGGTGGTGTGTGGGGCCTATCACGTCCCGGCGCTGACCGCGAAGGTGAAGGTGGCCGACGACAACGCGCTGCTGAAACAGCTGCCGAAGGTGAAAACCCAACTCACCTGGGTGCCGTGGTCCCACGGCAGGCTGGCCGCCTCCTCCGGTTACGGGGCCGGGGTTCGTTCCCCCGGCTGGTACCACCACCTGTTCGCCGCCCCCGACCGTCCCGTTGAACGCTGGCTGACCCACGTCGGCGCGGTGCTGCGTGAACACGACCTGCCCACCTCGTCCGCACACGTCATCGAGGGCATCCGGCTGGCCGATGCCCTCGCAGTGCTGCGCGGCCGTCCCATGCCCGGGCTGTCCGAGGTGCAGGAGGCCACCCTGGCGGTGCTGTGCGAGGGAAGCGACCTGGCCCTCGACCTGGTCACCCGGGAGGCGATCGTCGGTGAACTGCTCGGGGAGGTGCCTGACGACGTGCCCCGCACCCCGTTCGACGCGGACCTAACGGCGACCGCGCGGCGGCTCAGGCTAAAACAGGAGGCCGCTGAGAAGGAGCTCGACCTCGACCTGCGCAAGGAGAACGGTCTGGCCAGGTCCTGTTTCCTCAGGCGCCTGAGGATCCTCGGCATCGACTGGGGAAAGCCTGCCGGAAATTCCGGCACCGGCACCTTCAAGGAGGCCTGGAACCTCCAATGGCGCCCCGAGCTGGCGGTCGACGTCGTCGAGGCCGCCGCCTGGGGCACGACGGTGGCCTCCGCGGCGGGCAGCGCCCTGCTGGCGCGCACTGACACCCTGCCGGAGGTGACCGGCGCGGTGGAGGAGGCCCTGGCCGCCGACCTGGGCGAGGTGCTGCCCGAGCTGCTGCGCGCCCTGGACGAGCGGGCGGCCGGGGACCCCGACGTCGTCCACCTGCTCGCCTCGATCCCCTCCCTGGCGCGCGTCCAGCGCTACGGCGACGTGCGCGCCACCGACA
>CALLVV010000040.1 GCA_938012815.1 uncultured Propionibacteriaceae bacterium | reverse complement strand
GCTTGGACGTCACCTCCGTGACGCTGCAGCGCCGCGAGGTGCTTGCGGTCAGTTCCACCTTGGACGGCGCCGACTGGGTGGCGTTCACCTCGGTGCGTGCCGTCGAGAGTATCCGGGAACTTGGTTGGCAACTCCCGAAGAATGCGAAGATCGCCGCCGTAGGCGCCGGAACGGCGGATGCACTGCGCGAGATGGGTTACCACGTCGACCTGGTGCCCGAGGGGGCGGCCGGTGTTCCCGCGCTCCTCGAGATCTGGCCTCGGGGCGACGGGACGGGAACGGTCCTGGTGCCCGGATCGGCCCTGCTCGCGCCGGGATTCATCTCCGGGCTTCACGCGAAGGGCTGGAAGGCCCAGCTGATTCCTGTCTACACCATGCAGCTGTTGCGGGAGGCACCCACTGACATCCGCGAGATGTGGGAGGAGGGCGCATTCGACGCGGTGATCGTCACCTCGGGTTCGAATGCGATAGCCGTGGGGCGTCTCCTCGGCTGGCATCCCGAGGTGCTGGTGTTCGCCGTCGGCGACTCCGCCGCCAAGGTGCTGGAACGGGCCGGGATCAAGGTGGCCGCAACCACCGAGAACTACTCCTCGGCCGAGGTTCTGAGGCTCCTCCGCGAGGTCATCGAGGGCTAGGGGACGGAACCGAAGCCACGTGGGGTGGGGCATCTCGAATGCCCCACCCCACGTGATCTCGTCAACCCGATCGGCTTCAGGGAATGCCGGACCTCTCAGCGCCGGGGCTGGCGGGAGACCCACTCCTCGAGGGTGACACGGGGACCGGTGAAGAACGGGATCTCTTCGCGCACGTACAACCGGGCCTCGGCCCCACGCTGGTGCCGCATCGCGTCGGTGAGGCGGTGCAACTCGTCGGCCTCGAAGGCCAGCAGCCACTCGTAGTCGTTCAGCGCGAAGGCCGAGGTGGTGGAACCCGGCACGTCGGGGTACTCGCGGCCCATGCGGCCATGGGCGGCCAGCATCTTGGAGCGGTGCTCCTCATCCATGTAGTACCAGTCGTAGCTGCGCACGAACGGGTAGACGCACGCCCACGGGCGGGGTGCGACACCGGAGAAACAGGCCGGGGTGTGGCCGCGGTTGAACTCGGCGGGGCGGTGCACACCGATGCAGGACCACACCGGGTCCAGGTCCCGGCCCAGCCCGGAGCCACGCAGCGCGTGGTAGGCAGCCTGCAGCTGGTGCGGGTCGTCGGCCAGGGTCCACAGCATCAGGTCAGCGTTGGCGCGGAAACCACCGATGTCGTACCAGCCGCGGATGCTCACCCCGGTGTCGAGAACCGCCTTCTCCGTGGCCGCGGTGTCGGGATCGTGCAGCGGACCCACGGTGCGGAACACCGAATACATCACGTAGTGCGGGGTGGCGTTGACTTCCTCGGCCGGAATCAGATGGTCGCGGGGATCAGTGTGCGTGTGATGTGGATGGGACATGGGTTTGCTCCTTCTGCGGATGGGGGAGGCAGCAACTCGCCGGCTCCGTGAGGCAGGGATGGTCGGGTGGGGCGAGTTCGCCCCGCGCCACGGCGGCCTGCTCGAGAAGAAGATCGGCCAGGGTGGCGATGAAGTCCGGGTGGACACCGGCGGTGGCGGCGCGTTCGTAGTCGAAACCGGCCGCTGCCGCCGATTCGCGGGCCTGGGTGTCCAGGTCATAGGCAACTTCCATGTGGTCGCTGATGAAACCGATCGGGGCGGCCACCACGCCGGCGACGCCCGTCAACTCAGCCAGGCGGTCGTTGATGTCGGGTTCGAGCCACGGAATGTGCGGGCTGCCCGAACGGGAACAGTAGACCAGCTCCCAGTCGAGACGCTCACCCAGGTGGGTCTCGGCGGCCTCGGCCACCCGGGAGGCAACCCTGATGTGCTGGGCGTCGTAGCGGGCAGCGGAGGTGCCGTCGGCGGAGGCGGCGTTCATGGCGATCGGAATGGAATGCGTGACGAACAACACCTTCATCACACCGTCGCCGATCCGGGACCGTAGCGCCTGCACGGCCGCGACCAGGGAGTCCACGTTGGCCGAGATGAAACCGTCGCGCTCCGAATAGGGGCCGACCTTGTCGATGATCACGCCGGATACCTGTTCCATGACGGCGGCCAGGTCCTCCCGGTACTGACGACAGGCGGAATAGCAGGAATACGCGGCGGTGGTCAACGCCACCACCCTGTCGTGACGGTCACGGTGCAGGGCGGAGACGGTCTCGGCGAAGAAAGGGGTCCAGTTGCGGTTCCCGATCACGACGGGGCGGGGGCAGCCTCGTCTTTTCAACTCCGCCACGAGAGCGTCACGGAGCGCTTCGTTCTGCTCGTTGATGGGGGAGCGTCCACCGAAGAGTTGGTAGTGCTGGGAGACCTCCAGCAGACGTTCGTCCGGCACCCCGCGACCGGCGGTGGCGTTGCGCATGAAAGGCAACACGTCTTCGGGGCGGCGTGGACCGCCGTAGGAGGCCAGCAGCACGGCTGAATACGGACTCAGGGCGTCGCTCATCCGACCTCCGTGGGCGCGGTCACCAGATCGGCAAAGCTGAGCCCTGTCACCGGACAACGACGACGGCTCCGGGCGTCGAGGTCGGGCTGGATCTCAATGCCGTAGAGCTCCTCCAAGGCCGCTAGGTAGTCGGCGATCCTGCCCTCGGCCGCGGCGTCGCGTGCGCGTATCGAGGGGGTGTGGAGCAGCTTCGTGGTCAGACGCCGGAGCGCCAGTGCGCAGTCCTCGACGGTCAGCGCCCGGCCCTGCGGGAGCCGCGCCACCTCCTCGTCGACGATCCGCAACATCGCGGCCCGCAGTGATGCGACCGCGGGGTTCGCGGCGCGGGAGGCCAGACGCCCGGAGATCTCGTTGACTCCTTCGGCGATGACCCGCTCGGCGTGGGCGGAGTCGGCGGCCCAGGTGGGGGAGATGGTGGCCTGGATCGCGGCCAGGTCGAGGAGGGTGATTCCCGGGAGAGCGGCCACGGCCGGATCCACATCCGGCTGCAACGACAGATCAAGCAGCACGGTGGGGGTTGCGTCCTTGAGATGGGCGGTGGTTACCACAGGGGTGGCGGAGCCGCGGCAGGTGACCACCAGCGTTGCCCTGCCCAGGGCCGTTTCGAGGTCTGTTGCGGGGGTGATGGCGTGCCGCTCGGCGAATCCTGTCGCCCGCCCGGAAGCGGAATGGACGAAGATGGTTTCGGTCCCGCGCTGCCGCAGCGCCGAGACGACAGCACCCGCGTAGGAACCTGTCCCCACAAGCAATACCCGTTGGTTCCTCCAGTCCCTGATCCCGGTCATGTCGAGGCCGACGCCGACCACCGAACGTCCCGATTCCTGCAGCTTGGTTTCAACCTTCACCCGCCGGGAGGTGTGCAGGGCGGCGTTGATGACGCTGGTGAGGGTGCCGGACGCGTCACCGGATTCCTGGGCGGTCTTGAGTGCGCGGCGCAGCTGCCCCGTGATCTCCCGTTCGCCGACCACCATCGACTCCAGGCCGGAGGCGACCCGGAACAGGTGGGTGAGGGCGTCCTCGCCCTCGTGCACGACCCAGTCGGGCTGGGCGTCGAGCTCGCGGGCCAGTCTCAGGCGTAGATGTGCCTCCGGCACCTTCGGGGAATCGATGATGAACTCGAGCCGGTTGCAGGTCGCCAAGGTTACGAGACCCTCAACCCCGGCGGTGTTCCTCAACGAAGCGGACAGGGTGTCCGTATGTTGAGATACGCGCTGGACCTCGGTCAGACCGTGGAGGTCATGCGTTACGGACAGGATGCGAAGGTTCACAGTGGCTCCAGTGAACCAGATTTCTGGCGATAGGGCAGAATTCGGCCATGATGAGAAGCGATCAGCCTGCCCTTCTGGCCGCCCTCGAGGGTCGCCGACCGGAGCGTCTGCCCGTGTGGTTCATGCGTCAGGCCGGACGATCGCTGCCAGAGTACCGCAATGCGAGACAGGGCGTCGCGATGCTGGATGCCTGCCTCACCCCCGAACTGGCTGCCGAAATAACCTGCCAGCCGGTGCGCCGCCATGGCGTGGACGCGGCCGTGTTCTTCTCCGACATCATGATCCCCTTGGCGCTCGCGGGCGTCGATGTGACGATCACCGCCGGGGTGGGGCCGGTTTTCGAACAACCGGTGAACAGCGTCACGGAGGTGAACAGGCTGGTGGAGCGCCGGATCCTCGATGCATCGGCCGTGGAGAAGGCGATGGCACTGGCCGTCGCGGAACTCGGCGAGGACACGCCGGTGATCGGATTCGCGGGCGCCCCCTTCACCCTGGCCGCCTATCTGGTGGAGGGACGCGGCTCCCGTGACCACCTGGGGGCGCGGGCCTTCATGCACGCCGAGCCCGCGGCGTGGGACCGGCTGCTCACCTGGTGCGCCGACCTGTCGGGTGAGTTCCTGCGCATCCAGGTTGCGGCCGGGGCGCGGGCGGTACAGCTGTTCGACTCTTGGGTCGGGACGCTCTGCCTGGCCGACTACACCACCCGGGTCGCCCCCTACTCGCGGCGGGCGCTGGAGAGCGTTTCCGTGCCCCGCATCCACTTCGGCACCGGAACCGGACACCTGCTGGAGGCCATGGCCGAATGTGGATCCGAGGCGATCGGGATCGACCACCGCATCCCCCTGGACGAGGCAGCGCGCCGCCTGCCCGGAAAGGTGCTCCAGGGCAACATCGATCCCGCGCGACTGGCCGCGGGCTGGGAGAACCTCGCCGCCCACACCAGGGACGTCGTCGAGCGAGGCCGATCCGCCCCCGCCCACGTGGTCAACCTCGGGCACGGTGTACCACCCGAGACCGATCCCGCGGTGCTGACCGATCTCGTCGCACTGGTGCACGAGCTGTGAAGGCCGTGATCGTCGGGGCCGGGGTGGCCGGGCTGGCGGCCGCCCACCGGCTGGCCCGCGCGGGCGCCGAGGTCGTCGTCCTGGAGGCCTCGGAACGGATCGGCGGGATGGTGGCGCCGCTGACGATAGCCGGGAAGGTGATCGACGGCGGGGCCGAGGCCTACGCCCGCCGCCTGGGAGTCGTGGACGAACTGTGCGCGACCCTCGGGCTGGAGGTCGCCGCCCCCACGGGGGGACCGCACATCCGCTGGTCCGCCACGCGGTCCTGGCCCGGCGCCAACGGAGTGTTGGGCATTCCCGCAGGCCCGGACGATCCGGCCCTGATCGCCGCCCTGGACGGCACGGACCTGGCAACGGCACTGGCCGAACCCGGACTCGGTGACGAGATCGGGGCCGGTGCCGCCACCGTCGGCGAGCTGGTGACCGCGCGCCTCGGCCGGGCCGTCACCGACCGGCTGGTGGCCCCCGTGACCCGGACCGTCTACCGGATGGAACCCGACCGGATGCCGCTGGCGCAGTTCGCGCCCAGTCTGAGGGGACCCGGATCCCTGTACGCGAAGGTTGCGGCGGCCCGCGGTAGCCGCTCCGCCGTTGCCCAACCCATCGGGGGCCTGATCCGTCTCGTCGAGGCCCTGGCCTCCGACATCAGGGGCAACGGCGGAAAGATCCGGCTCGGTGCCCGCGTCACCGGGATCGGACGCGACGCTACGGTCACCGCCGGCAAGGACCGGCTGGAGGCCGATCGCGTGATCCTGGCCTGCCCCGCCCGTCCCGCCGCGGAGCTGCTCGGCGGGCTGGGAATCACCGCATCGCCACCCGCGACGGGGACCTCGCTCAACGCGGTCCTGGCGCTGGAACCCGAGCCGCTGGCTGGGGCGCCGGTCGGTTCCGGGGTGATGCTCGGCCAGCAGATCCCGGGGCTCGAAGCCCGGGCGCTGACCCACTACTCGGCGAAATGGCCCTGGAGCCGCGGCGGGGTGGAGCTGATCCGCCTCAGCTACGCGCCCGACGCCAACCCCACCCGGGAGCAGGCCCTGGCCGATGCCCGCCTGCTGCTCGGGTGCGAGAACCTGGTGCTCCGTGACCACGCCCTGGTGCGCTGGCCCGCCGTGCCCAGGGCGCTTCCGGCCGCGGAACGGGCCAGGCTGCTGGAATCCCTTCCCACCAACATCAAGGTGGCAGGGGCCTGGGTGGTGGGCAATGGAATAGAGGCCGCAATCGCATCCGGACTGGAGGCGGCAGCATGAGGCTGGGAACGCGCGCATCCACCCTGGCGGTGACCCAATCCACCTGGGTGGCCGACCGGCTCCGCGCCCTCGGACACGAAGTGGAGATCGTCACCATCCGCACCCGCGGCGATCACGAACGCGGGTCGCTGACCCGGCTCTCCGGGCTCGGGGTGTTCGCCGCGGAGTTGCGTTCCGCATTGCTCAGGGGAGAAGTGGACCTGGCCGTCCACTCCCTGAAGGATCTCCCGGTCGAACCCGTCCCCGGGCTGGTGATCGCCGCCACCCCGGAGCGGGAATCCCCTCGCGACGCGCTGTGCTCCCGCGACGGCCTGAGCCTGGCCGAACTACCAAAGGGGTCCCGGGTGGGCACCGGGTCGCCGCGGCGGGTGGCGCAGCTGCGGGCCCTGCGTCCCGACCTGGTCTTCATTGACATCCGCGGCAACATCGACACCCGGCTGTCCCGGGTGACCTCCGGCGACCTGGATGCGGTGGTGCTGGCCGCGGCGGGACTGCGCCGCCTCGGGCTCGCGGGACGGATCACCGAGGAACTGCCCATCCTGCCCGCACCCGGGCAGGGGGCGCTCGGCATTGAGTGCCGCGCCGGTGACGCCGTCCTGATCGCCGCCCTCGAAGTCCTGGAAGACGCGGGCACGCGACTCGCGGTCACCGAGGAACGGGCTGTCCTGGCAGCCCTGGGCGGTGGCTGCGCGGCCCCGATAGCGGCCCTCGGGACCGGCGACGGGCTGGCAGCGGGGGTGTACTCCGCCGACGGCACCCGCCAGGCCAGAACCGAGGTGCCGCTGATTCCGGGTGCGGGAAGAACCGCCGCCTCCCGGCTGCTCGCCCTCGGCGCCGCCGACGTGACCCAGCTGGACGCCACCCGCGCCTCCCGGCTGGCCGAGTTCCACGACGACGCGGACCTGTGGCCCCAGGCCGGGGGACGCAGGGTGTTTCTTCCCCGCGAGGCGGGCGCGCTCTCGAAGGCGCTGAGTGCCGCCGGACTGGAGGTCACGACCTTCCCGGTGCAGGCCCCGGTGGTGCTGGTAGACGGGCTCGACCTCGGGCGGGCCGACTGGTCGGTGGTCACCTCCGCCCGCACCGTCGAGACCCTTCAGGGGCTGGGTGTCCGGCTGCCCGGGCGGATCGCCGCCGTCGGTAAGGCGACCGCAGCGGCCTTGGAAGCGGCCGGATACGCGGTGGATCTCGTCCCCGGGAAGGCCAGCGCGGCGGGACTCGTCGAGGAGTTCCCGGCAGGCACGGGACGGGTGGTGATCCCGGGATCGGCGCTGTCCAAACCGGATCTTCCCGAGGGTTTGCGGGAGCTGGGCTGGCAGGTCGATGTCTTTCCCGTCTACACGATGGAGGCGACCCGGGAACCCGCCGAACTGGCGGCCCGCTGGAGGGCCGGGGAGTTCGCGGCAGTGGTCGTGACCGCTGGTTCGGTGGCGCGGGTGATCGACGAACGGCTGGGCTGGCCGGAGGAAACCCGGGTGCTTGCCATCGGACAACCCACCGCGAAGGTGTTGAATGAACTTGGGGTGGCGGCCAGTGTCTCGCCGTCCCCCGACGCGGAGGCGGTCGCAAGGGCCGCCGCCGAACTGGTTGGGAAGGGAAACGCATGATCGAGCGCCCACGCAGGCTACGCACCACCGCCGCCATGAGAAGACTGGTCCGCGAAACCCGGCCGCGTCCGGCGCAGCTCGTTCTGCCTGTCTTCGTCGGCGAGTCCTCTGCCGAGATCAGCGCCATGCCGGGGGTGCGTCGGCACACCGTGGAACAGATCGGTGGCGTCGCACGATCGGCGGTAGAGGCGGGACTGGGCGGGATCATGCTGTTCGGGGTGCCCGATGATGCGGACAAGGACCCGCGGGGCACGCAGGCCTGGGCGCCCGACGGCATCGAACAGCGGGCCATCACCGCCTGCCGGGAAACGGTGGGCGATGATCTGGTGATCATGTCGGACGTGTGCCTGGACGAGTTCACCAGCCACGGGCACTGCGGTTTCCTCGCCGAGGACGGCCGTGTGATCAATGACGAGACCTGCGATGCCTACGCGCAGCAGGCGGTGGCGCAGGCCCGGGCCGGCACACACGTGGTGGCGCCGTCGGGGATGATGGACGGCCAGATCCGGGTGATCCGTGCCGGGCTGGACGCGGCCGGTTTCGAGGACGTCGGGATCCTGGCCTACTCGGCGAAGTACGCCTCCGCGTTCTACGGGCCGTTCCGGGAGGCGGTCGGCTCGTCCCTCCAGGGGGATCGCCGCACCTACCAGCAGGATCCCGCGAACCGCCGTGAGGGCCTCAGGGAGGTGCTGCTGGACCTGTCGGAGGGCGCCGACATGGTGATGGTCAAACCCGCCAGCCACTACCTCGACGTGCTCGCCGATGTGGCCGCGGTCTCGAAGGTTCCGGTGGCGGCCTACCAGGTGTCGGGGGAGTACGCCATGATCGAGGCGGCGGCGGAACGCGGCTGGATCGACCGGCGCGCCGCCATCGAGGAGTCGATCACGAGTATCGTTCGCTCGGGTGCCGATGTGGTGCTCACCTACTGGGCGTTGGAGGTTGCCGAATGGCTGGACTGAACCAGGAATGGATGACACGGGCCTGCGAGGCGATCCCGGGCGGGGTCAACTCGCCCGTGCGGGCATTCGCGTCCGTGGGTGGCACGCCGCGTTTCATCAAGCAGGCATCCGGTTGCCGAGTGACTGACGTCGACGGCACCAGCTACGTCGATCTCGTGTGTTCCTGGGGGCCGGCGCTGCTCGGGCACGCCCATCCTCAGGTCGTCGCGGCCGTGC
Source organism: uncultured Propionibacteriaceae bacterium (assembly GCA_938012815.1). Taxonomy (GTDB): domain Bacteria; phylum Actinomycetota; class Actinomycetes; order Propionibacteriales; family Propionibacteriaceae; genus Arachnia. The sequence goes on along the minus strand of CALLVV010000040.1, from coordinate 1,027 downwards.
AGGAGGCGGCCGCCAGGGGCCTCAGTTTCGGGGCACCGACGGGCGCGGAGGTGGAGCTCGCCGAGCGGATCCGTGCCCGGGTTCCCGTCGCGGAACACGTGAGGCTGGTCTCCACCGGCACGGAGGCCACCATGACCGCGGTGCGGATCGCCCGCGGCGCCACGGGCCGCGACAAGATCGTCAAATTCGCGGGCTGCTATCACGGACACTCGGATGCGCTGCTGGCCGCCGCCGGATCGGGTGTGGCCACTCAGGGGCTGCCGGGAAGCGCAGGGGTGACGGTGGCTGCCGCGGCCGACACCATCGTGCTTGCCTACAACGACTTCGACGAATTGCGTTCGCTGTTCGAACGGATCGGCGGGCAGATCGCGGCGGTCATCACGGAGGCCGCACCCGCGAACATGGGGGTCGTCACCCCGGCCGAGGGATTCAACGCCGAGATCCGCCGGCTGACCGCCGAGCACGGGGCACTCATGATCCTCGACGAGGTGCTCACCGGTTTCCGCGTCGGAGCCTCCGGCTGGTGGGGACTCGAAGCTGGGGTCGAGGCCCCGGAGTGGACGCCCGACCTGATCACCTTCGGGAAGGTGGTCGGCGGTGGCATGCCCCTCGCGGCGGTCGGGGGTCGCAGGGAGATCATGGACCTGCTGGCCCCGCTCGGCCCCGTCTACCAGGCGGGCACGCTCTCCGGGAATCCCCTCGCCACCGCGGCCGGGATCGCCACCCTCGACCTGGCGAAACCGGAGGTCTACGACAGGGTCGACGCTCGTTCCGCCGAGCTGCAGCGGCTGGTCGGCGACGCGCTGACCGGGGCCGGGGTGCCCCACGTCATCCAGACCGCCGGGAACCTGTTCTCCGTGTTCTTCCGGGAGAAGCCCGTCATCGACTACGCAGACGCCCAGAATCAGGACACCGCGGCCTACGGGAGGTTCTTCCATGCGATGCTGGACGGGGGAGTGGCGCTGCCACCGTCGGCCTTCGAGGCGTGGTTCCTCTCCGCCGCCCACGACGACGCCGCCATGGAGAC